>NZ_JBEYHT010000019.1:0-116744 GCF_040635425.1 Streptomyces laurentii
GTTGTTTCACGTGAAACAACGACCGTGGATGTTTCACGTGAAACAGCGGAAGGGCCGCACCCCGAGGGGTGCGGCCCTTCCGTACTGCTGAGCGCGAACTCTGCCCAAGGGCAGTGTTACGCGGCGACGACCTCGACGCCGAGCTTCGCGATGACGTCGGCGTGCAGGCGCACCGACACCTGGTGCGAGCCCAGGGTCTTGATCGCGGAGCCGAGCTCGACACGACGCTTGTCGACGGCCGGGCCACCGGCGGTCTTGATCGCGTCGGCGATGTCGGCCTGAGTCACGGAGCCGAAGAGACGGCCGGCGTCGCCGGAGCGAACGGCCAGACGGACCTTCGTACCCTCGAGCTGAGCCTTGATCTCGTTGGCCTGCTCGATGGTCGCGATCTCGTGGATCTTGCGGGCGCGGCGGATCTGCGCCACGTCCTTCTCGCCACCCTTGGTCCAGCGGATCGCGAAACCACGCGGGACCAGGTAGTTGCGAGCGTAGCCGTCCTTGACGTCGACGACGTCGCCGGCGGTACCGAGGCCGGACACCTCGTGGGTGAGGATGATCTTCATTTTTCGGTCACCCTTCCCTTAGCGCGCGGTGGACGTGTAGGGCAGCAGCGCCATCTCACGGCTGTTCTTGACGGCCGTGGCGACGTCACGCTGGTGCTGCGTGCAGTTGCCGGTCACGCGACGGGCACGGATCTTGCCGCGGTCGGAAATGTACTTCCGCAGCATGTTCGTGTCCTTGTAGTCAACGTACGTGACCTTGTCCTTGCAGAATGCGCAGACCTTCTTCTTAGGCTTGCGCACAGGCGGCTTCGCCATGGTGTTTCTCCTGTGTGATCAAGAAGTTTGGGTACGAGCTGCTCCCAGGGCGTAAGCCCTAGAAGGGAGGCTCGTCCGAGTAGCCGCCGCCGGAGTTGCCACCCCAGCCGCCACCGCCGCCGCCCTGCTGGCCGCCGGACGGGGCACTGGAGGCCCAGGGGTCGTCGGAGGGAGCGCCGCCGCCCTGCTGCTGCGGAGCGCCACCGCCCCAGCCACCGCCGCCGCCACCCTGCTGCTGACCGCCGCCGTAACCGCCGCCACCCTGGCCACCGCGACCGGTGGTACGGGTGACCTTGGCCGTGGCGTTCTTCAGGCTGGGGCCGACTTCCTCGACGTCCAGCTCGTAGACCGTGCGCTTGACACCCTCGCGGTCCTCGTAGGACCGCTGCTTCAGACGACCCTGCACGACGACGCGCATGCCCTTCTGAAGGGACTCCGCGACGTTCTCCGCCGCCTGACGCCAGACCGAGCAGGTCAGGAACAGGCTTTCGCCGTCCTTCCACTCGTTGGTCTGACGGTCGAAGGTGCGGGGAGTGGACGCGACACGGAACTTCGCGACCGCCGCGCCGGACGGGGTGAAGCGCAGCTCGGGGTCGTCGACAAGATTGCCGACGACCGTGATGACGGTCTCGCCTGCCATGGGTGAACCTCTCGGCGGGATTTGCTTCTGGCTGCTTGTTGCTACTCGGACCCGAAAACCTGTGAGCGGAAAGCTCAGTGGGTCTCGGGGCGGAGGACCTTGGTCCGGAGGACCGACTCGTTCAGGTTCATCTGGCGGTCGAGCTCCTTGACGACCGCAGGCTCGGCCTGCAGGTCGATGACCGAGTAGATGCCCTCGGGCTTCTTCTTGATCTCGTAGGCGAGACGACGACGGCCCCAGGTGTCGACCTTCTCGACCTTTCCGTCGCCCTCACGGACGACGGAGAGGAAGTTCTCGATCAGCGGGGAGACAGCGCGCTCCTCGAGATCGGGGTCGAGGATGACCATCACCTCGTAGTGACGCATGTGGAACCCACCTCCTTTGGACTCAGCGGCCACGGTCGTTCCGTGGCAGGAGGGTCTAATGCGTGTCGCAACGGCGCCGTCGCCACGAGTCCTGGACGGACCTGGGCAGACACCGGTGCAGACGGTACAGACTACCCGCACATCGCCCCGTGGTTGAAATTCCATGGTGAGAGGACGCTCCGGTTGAAATTCGACGGAGGGGGGACGCAATCTGTACACAACGGATGTCGGCGGCGTCACAGGCGCCGCCGTCCGGCAGGTACGCCAGGAGGTGCCCCATGGCCCAGGCAATGCGACCCAACTCCGGCCACTCCCTCTTCGCCACGGACGGCAAGCCCCACCCGGTCCAGGACACCCTGATGGCCGTGACGCTGGTGCTCGGCCTTCTGTCCTTCATCACCGCCCAGTTCCACAACCTGCACCTGCTCAGCTCCTGGTCCGGTCTGATCGGGATCCTGACCGGCGCCTACGGGCAGTACATCTCCGCCACCACGCGCGAACGCTTCGTGCTGGTCGTCGGCCTCGGCCTGGCCGGCGTCGGCTTCTTCCTCGGCATGGCCCACGGCGGCCTCTTCGGCGGCGTGATCCACTAGCCACCGTCCGTCCACGACCCATCCACGAGCCGTCCGCGCATCGGTCCCGGCACGTCACGGGGGCTGCCGGGCCCGACACGGCCCATCGGAGCGCTCCCCGCTCGCAGTAGGCTTCGGCGCGAGAGCCGGAGCCCCTGACCCGATGGGGACACACCTGCCGAGGAGCGCCCCGACATGAGCCTGACCCTGAGGACCATCAGCCGCGAGCAACATCTGGCGTTCATCCAGAGCCAGCCCTCGGCGAGTCACTGCCAGGTTCCGGCATGGGCAGACGTGAAGACCGAGTGGCGTTCGGAGAACCTCGGCTGGTTCGACAAGGACGGCATGCTCGTCGGTGCCGGCCTGGTGCTGTACCGCCAGCTGCCGAAGATCAAGCGCTACCTGGCCTACCTGCCCGAGGGTCCGGTCATCAACTGGTTCGCCCCGAACCTGGACGAGTGGCTGCAGCCGATGCTCGCCCACCTGAAGCAGCAGGGCGCCTTCTCCGTGAAGATGGGCCCGCCGGTCGTCATCCGCCGCTGGAACGCGGCCGCGATCAAGGCCGGCATCCAGGACCCGGACGTCAAGCGCCTGCGGGACATCGAGGCCACCCACATCGAGCCGCGCGCCTTCGAGGTCGCCGACCGGCTGCGGAAGATGGGCTGGCAGCAGGGCGAGGACGGCGGCGCCGGCTTCGGCGACGTGCAGCCCCGCTACGTCTACCAGGTCCCGCTCGCGAACCGCGCGCTCGACGACGTCCTCAAGGGCTTCAACCAGCTGTGGCGCCGCAACATCAAGAAGGCCGAGAAGGCCGGTGTCGAGGTCGTCCAGGGCGGTTACGAGGACCTCGCCGAGTGGCAGCGGCTCTATGAGATCACGGCCGTCCGCGACAAGTTCCGGCCGCGCCCGCTCTCGTACTTCCAGCGCATGTGGACCGTCCTCAACAACGAGGACCCCAACCGCATGCGGCTCTACTTCGCCCGCCACAACGGGGTGAACCTCTCCGCCGCCACCATGCTCGTCGTCGGCGGTCACGTCTGGTACTCCTACGGCGCCTCCGACAACATCGGCCGTGAGGTCCGGCCCTCGAACGCGATGCAGTGGCGGATGCTGCGCGACGCGTACGCGATGGGCGCGACCGTCTACGACCTGCGCGGTATCTCGGACTCGCTGGACGAGAACGACCACCTCTTCGGCCTCATCCAGTTCAAGGTCGGCACGGGTGGCGAGGCCGCCGAGTACGTCGGCGAGTGGGACTTCCCGCTCAACAAGCTCCTGCACAAGGCTCTGGACATCTACATGTCGCGCCGCTGACGGCACGTCATGCCCGAGGCTTGCGTAGTCTCATAAGCAGTTCGTACACCTTCTCTCGACTTGTCGTCGCCACCAGAAAGGTCCCGGGCCGGCCATGGCGCTCTCCCTCTATGTCGACACCGCTCGCTGGCGGGCGCACCAGAAGACCGTGATCGAGCAGTTCCCCGGTCTCATCCCGGTCTGCAAGGGCAACGGCTACGGGTTCGGCCACGAGCGCCTCTCCGAGGAGGCCATGCGGTTCGGCGCCGACATGCTCGCGGTGGGCACCACGTACGAGGCCGCCAAGATCAAGGACTGGTTCAGCGGCGACCTGCTCGTCCTCACCCCGTTCCGGCGGGGCGAGGAGCCGGTGCCACTGCCGGACCGGGTGATCCGCTCCGTGTCGTCCGTGGACGGCGTACATGCCCTGGTGGGCGCCCGCGTCGTCATCGAGTGCATGAGCTCGATGAAGCGCCACGGCGTCCACGAGGAGGACCTGCCCCGGCTGCACGCCGCCATAGAGGACGTACGGCTGGAGGGCTTCGCCCTGCACCTGCCCCTGGACCGCCCCGACGGCACGGACGCCGTCGAGGAGGTCATCGGCTGGATGAACCGGCTGCGGGCCGCCCGGCTGCCGCTGCACACCATGTTCGTCAGCCACCTGCGCGGCGACGAGCAGGCCCGGCTCCAGCAGCAGTTCCCGCAGACCCGGTTCCGCGCCCGGATCGGCACCCGGCTGTGGCTGGGCGACCACGAGGCCACCCAGTACCGGGGCGCGGTCCTCGACGTCACCCGCGTCGCCAAGGGCGACCGCTTCGGCTACCGGCAGCAGAAGGCCGCCTCGGAGGGCTGGCTCGTGGTGGTCGCCGGCGGCACCTCGCACGGTGTCGGCCTGGAGGCTCCCAAGGCCATGCACGGGGTGATGCCGCGGGCCAAGGGCGTCGCCCGCGCCGGCCTCGCGACGGTGAACCGGAACCTCTCCCCGTTCGTCTGGGACGGGAAGCAGCGCTGGTTCGCCGAGCCGCCGCACATGCAGGTGTCGATCCTGTTCGTGCCGGCCGACGCCCAGGAGCCCAAGGTGGGCGACGAACTCGTCGCGCACCTGCGCCACACCACGACCCAGTACGACCGGATCGTCGAGCGCTGAGCCGCAGCGGACGGCCACCCGGCCCCTGAGACGAGGAGAGCGGCCCCCGGGACACCCCGGGGGCCGCTCTCCTCGTCTCCCCGCGGGGGTCACTTCTCCGGCACGCCCCACTCGACCCGCGGCGCCTGTCCGTCCGGCTCCGCGGGCAGCCCCGGCCGCGCCGCCCGCCCGGCGACGAAGGCGTCCGCGGCCCCGTCCAGGACGCCGCCCGAGGGATCGTCCACGCCGCCTCGCCGTACGTCGTCCCGGCCGGGCTCCAGGATGTCGCGGACGACCAGCGCGCACAGCCAGAGCGTGCCGAGCACGTGCAGGACGATCGCGAACTGGTAGCCGTCGGTCGGCAGACCCTGCTTGTTGCCGCTCGCCCCGTAGGCCAGGTAGAGCCAGATCGCGAGGAAGTACAGGACCTCGCAGGCCTGCCAGACCAGGAAGTCACGCCAGCGCGGCCGGGCGAGCGCGGCGAGCGGGACGAGCCACAGCACGTACTGCGGCGAGTAGACCTTGTTGACGAGCACGAACGCGGCGACGACCAGGAACGCCAGCTGGGCGAACCGGGGCCGGCGCGGCGCGGTGAGCGTCAGGTACGCGAGTCCCAGCGCGGCGAGCAGCATCAGGAACAGCGCCCAGCGGTTGGCCGTGTCGGGCGGGATCGGGTTCCCGGTGTTCTGGCTGATCAGCAGCCAGACCGAGCCGTAGTCGACGTTCCGCTCGGTGCTGAAGACGTAGAACTGCCGCCAGCCCTCCGGCGCCGTCAGCATCACCGGCAGGTTCACCAGGAGCCATGCCCCGGCCGCGCCCAGGACCGTCGTGCCGAACGCCCGCAGGCGCCCGGCCCGCCAGCACAGCAGGATCAGGGGCAGGAGCAGCAGCGCCGGATAGAACTTGGCGGCCGTCGCCAGTCCCAGCAGGACGCCGGCCCCGAACGGGCGGCTCCGCGACCACAGCAGCATCGCGGCGGCCGTGAGCGCGACGGCCAGCAGGTCCCAGTTGATGGTGGCGGTCAGCGCGAAGGCGGGCGCGAGGGCCACCAGGAGGCCGTCCCAGGGGCGCGTACGGTGCGTCCGGGCGACGCAGACGGCGAGGACGGCCGCGCACACCATCAGCAGGCCCGCGTTGACCATCCAGTACGTCTGCTGCCGTCCGGTCAGGTCGGCGCCGTCCGGCGTCAGCCAGGCGGCGACCTCCATGAACAGGCCGGTCAGGACCGGGTACTCCAGGAACGGTATGTCGCCGCCGATCCGGTCGAAGTACGGGACCAGGCCCTCCGCGAAGCCGCGCCCGGAGAACAGATGCGGGATGTCGGAGTAGCAGGCGTGGGTGTACTGCGAGGTGGAGCCCTGGAACCAGGCCCAGTTGTAGCAGGGCAGTTTCTGCACCATGCCGAGGGCGTACATCCCGAGGGTCACCAGGACGACGGTCCGCACCGGGGTGAGCCATCCGCGGCCGGGCGCCGCCCGGCGTCCGGCCGGCCCGCCGATCAGCTCGCTGCTCCGGGCCGCCACGTCGTCCGCGTGGGTGGGGCGGACCACCGGATCCCGCGGAGGGCTCGTCTTCTGGAGGCTCGGCATGGGGGCCATCCTGCCGTACCGGCCCGCGAAAACGGCGAGGGCCGCCGCACCCGGTGCCGTACGCGAGGTACGGACCGGGCGCGGCGGCCCTCGAAAGGCGCCGGGCGCGGTGGGTCAGCCGCCGAGGCCGCCCCAGCTGGTGTTGCCACCCGGCCGGCCGTTACCGCCACCGTTGGAATCGGAGGTCGGCGGGCCGGTGGGCTCGGTCGGCGGCGTCGTGGTGGGCAGTCCGCCACCGGGTCCGCCGTTGTCGTTCCCGCCGTTCGCGCCGCCGCCGTTCGCGCCGCCGCCGTTGCCGCCGTTCGGGTCACACGGCCAATCCCAGACGTTGCAGGTCTTGTCGGGCTTCGGCGACTTGGTCGGCTCCTTGGTGGTCGGCTCCGTCGACGGCTCCTCGGTGGGCTCCTTCGACGGCGTCGGGGTCGGCGTCGGGGTCGGGCTGACGGCGCCGCCGCCGTAGACCGTCTCGCCGTCGAGCTCCTCGGGGGCCGGGAAGCTCGTCGCCGGCTTCCCCTTCAGCACCGCGGTCATGTAGTCGTGCCAGATGCGGGAGGGGAACGAATTACCGTGGATCTTCGGCTGGGCGCCCGTACCGTACATGGACTCGAACTTACGGTCCTTGACGTTGTCGTCGTCGTTGAAGCGGTACATGTCGACGGCGGTCGACAGCTCGGGGGTGTAGCCCACGAACCAGGCCGAGTTGTTGCCGTCGGTCGTACCCGTCTTGCCGGCCGCCTCACGGTCGGCGAGGGCGGCCTTCCGGCCGGTGCCCTTCTTGACGACGTCCTTCAGGACATCAGTGACGTTGCTCGCGACCGCGGTCGAGAACGCGCGCTTGGGCGCCGACTTGTGCTTGTAGATGACCTCGCCGCGCTGGCGGACCTCGGTCACCGAGAAGACGTCGTTGCGCTCGCCGTTGTTGCCGAAGGTGGCGTACGCGCCGGCCATCCGGATCGCGCTCGGGGAGGAGATACCGAGGGAGAACGACGGCACGTCGGCCTTCACCAGCGACGACTCCAGCAGACCCGCGTCCATGGCGGCCTGGCGGACCTTGTCGATGCCGACGTCCATGCCGAGCTGCACGTAGGGCGAGTTGGCGGAGTGCTCCATCGCCTCACGCAGGCTGATGTTGCCGTAACTCGCGTCGTCGTCGTTGACCTGGAGCCAGTCGTTGTCCTTCTCGTCGAGCCAGATCGACCCGTCGTAGTTCTTGATCTTCAGCTTGTTCTGGCCGTTGTAGCGGCTCTTGTCCGGGTCGACGATCCTGCGGTCCGCGGGACCCTGCACCCTGCCGAGCTTGGGGTTACGCACACCGTCGCGCATCGCGGCGGCCAGCACGAAGGGCTTGAAGGTCGAACCGACCTGGGCACCGGTCTGGTCGGCGTTGTTGGTGAAGTGCTCGGTGGCGTTCTTGCCGCCGTACAGCGCCACGATCGCGCCCGTCTTCACGTCCACCGACGAGCCACCGAACTGGACGTGGGTGTCGGTCGTCGGGCGCTTCTTCGGGTTGATGTACTCCTTGTTGATGCTGTTGACCGCATCTTCAAGGGCCTTGACGTTCTTCTTCTTGAAGGTCGTGTGGACCTCGAAGCCGCCCTTGGCGAACTGCTGCGCCGTGATGTTCCGGTCGTTGTTGTTGAGGAAGTTCGCCTCGGCCGTCCGCACCAGGTAGCCGATCTGGCCGCCGAGCTGCGCACCCTGGGTGCGCGGCTTCACCTTGGGGAACTCCGTGTACTTCGCGCGCTCCTCGGGAGTCAGCCACTTGTCCGTGGTCATCTCGTCGAGGATCCACTTCCAGCGCTTCTTGGCCCGCTCGGTGTTCGCCTCCGCCGTGGCCGTCGGGTCGATCTCGGGAGCACCGGCCGGGTCGTAGTACGTGGCGCCCTTGAGCAGCGACGCGAGGAAGGCGCACTCGCTCGGGGTGAGGTCCGTGGCGTCCTTGCCGAAGTACGTGCGGGCCGCGGCCTGGATGCCGTAGGCACCACGGCCGTAGTACGAGGTGTTGAGGTACCCCGCCATGATGTCGGCCTTGCCCAGGTCGTTGCCCACCCGCATCGAGATGAAGAGTTCCTTCACCTTGCGGCTCACCGTCTGCGACTGGTCGTCCAGACGGTTGTTCTTCACGTACTGCTGCGTGATGGTGGAGCCGCCCTGCTTGTTCCCGCCCTTGGCCATGTTCCACACGGCGCGGGCGATGCCCATCGGGTCGATGCCGGAGTCGTCCCAGAAGGTCTTGTTCTCGGCGGAGACCACCGCGTTCTGCATGGCCCGCGGGATCTGCGAGTACTCGAGGATCTGCCGGTTGACGTCACCACCGGTCGCGGCCATCTGTGTGCCGTCGTCCCAGTAGAAGACGTTGTTCTGCTGCTTGGCGCTGAGGGCCTCGTTGGGGATGTCCACCCAGGCGTACGCGAGCGCGCCCGCGCCCAGCAGGCTGCCGAAGAACCCCAGGAACAGGCCCGTCGTGAGCTTCCACGACGGCATCCAGCGCTTCCAGCCGTACTTGTCGTGACGCGGGTAGTCGATCATCCGCTTCTTGCCGGGCGGACGGCCGCCGCCCGCGCCGCGTCCGGGACCACCGCCGCGGCCGCCACCGCCACCGCCGCGGCGCCCCCCGCCGGCGCCTCCGCTCTCGGGTACGCGCCTGCGCCCGCCCCGCTGGGCGGCCCGCCGGGCCTCGGCGCGCCCTCCGTAGGGGCGCTCCTCTCCTCCATGTGTGGAGGGCGGATCATACGAGGCCGAAGGGGACCCCGCAGCGGAATCGTGGTCAGGGGCCGGCCTGCGGCCCATGGGCTGCTGGGCGGCGCGCCGGGCCGCAGCGCGGCCGCCGGTCGGCGGCTGTGGCGGCATTTTGCGACGGTGCTCGCTCATCGAACGACTACTCCTCGGGCAGGCGCGTACGCCTGGAAGCGGCAGTTGAGTTCCGGTCCCCCCGACATGCACACGGCCGGGCCTCGGACAAGGACGGACCGTGCCGACCGGGCACTCGCTTCACTGACGCTGCGCGCCCTTGCGCGGTTCCCGGTGCTCTGCATGCCGCACAGACTACGCACGGCCAAAACCTGCCTAGGTTCGGAGTTCACCCCAAATCAGGCAAGTCGATTGCTGTGAATCAGTGATGTGACACCGGTCACTCGGCCCCCTCTTGTCGCGTCCCCGGGTCAGCTCTATCGTCTGGATGTATCGAGTCGATACATCAGTGCGGCACATCGGCTCGGCATACGAGTTTTCGCATGAGGTCACCGAGACCCGTCCGTCGAACGGCCGGGTCCGCGGAGCGAAGGAGGCGGCGAGTGAGCAGGCGTTCAGGAATCCTCGAGTTCGCCGTTCTCGGTCTGCTCCGTGAGGCTCCGATGCACGGGTACGAGCTGCGCAAGCGGCTCAACACCTCGCTGGGGATCTTCCGGGCGTTCAGCTACGGGACCCTCTATCCCTGCCTCAAGACGCTGGTCGCCAACGGCTGGTTGATCGAGGAACCGGGCAGCGCACCCGAGGACGCCGTGGCGGCCTCGCTCGCAGGACGCCGCGCCAAGATCGTCTACCGGCTGACGGCCGACGGTAAGGAACGCTTCGAGGAGCTTCTTTCCCACACCGGTCCGGACTCCTGGGAAGACGAACACTTCGCCGCTCGCTTCGCCTTCTTCGGGCAGACCGAGCGCGAGGTGCGGATGCGGGTGCTGGAAGGCCGGCGCAGCCGGCTGGAGGAGCGCCTGGAGAAGATGCGCGGTTCCTTGAACCGGACGCGCGAGCGCCTCGACGACTACACGCTGGAGCTCCAGCGCCACGGAATGGAGTCCGTGGAGCGCGAAGTGCGCTGGCTGAACGAGCTCATCGAAAGCGAGCGGGCGGGACGGGATCAGCGATCCGGCCCCGAGGACGCCGCTCAGCGACACGAAAACTCTGGAGACACGGGCGGTCTGCCCCGGCACGGGGGCAAGACCCGGCCGGATCCGTCCGACGACACCGCCAAGTGAAACCCTGCTCGCGCAGGGCTTCCACGATCACACAGGGAGCAACCGGAATGGGTTCGGTTCGCGTAGCCATTGTCGGCGTGGGCAACTGCGCCACCTCGCTGGTCCAGGGCGTCGAGTACTACAAGGACGCCGACCCGGCGTCCAAGGTCCCCGGTCTGATGCACGTCCAGTTCGGCGACTACCACGTCGGTGACGTGGAGTTCGTCGCCGCGTTCGACGTGGACGCGAAGAAGGTCGGTCTCGACCTGGCGGACGCCATGGGCGCCAGCGAGAACAACACCATCAAGATCTGCGACGTCCCGGCCACGGGCGTCACGGTCCAGCGCGGTCACACCCTCGACGGTCTCGGCAAGTACTACCGCCAGACCATCGAGGAGTCGACCGAGGCCCCGGTCGACGTCGTCCAGATCCTCAAGGACCGCCAGGTCGACGTGCTCGTCTGCTACCTGCCCGTCGGCTCCGAGGACGCGGCGAAGTTCTACGCCCAGTGCGCCATCGACGCCAAGGTCGCCTTCGTCAACGCCCTCCCGGTCTTCATCGCCGGCACCAAGGAGTGGGCGGACAAGTTCACCGAGGCCGGTGTCCCGATCGTCGGTGACGACATCAAGTCGCAGGTCGGCGCCACCATCACGCACCGCGTCATGGCGAAGCTGTTCGAGGACCGCGGTGTCCGTCTCGAGCGCACCATGCAGCTGAACGTCGGCGGCAACATGGACTTCAAGAACATGCTCGAGCGCGAGCGCCTGGAGTCCAAGAAGATCTCCAAGACGCAGGCCGTCACCTCCCAGATCCCCGACCGGGACCTCGGTGAGAAGAACGTCCACATCGGCCCGTCGGACTACGTGGCCTGGCTGGACGACCGCAAGTGGGCCTACGTCCGCCTCGAGGGCCGCGCCTTCGGCGACGTCCCGCTGAACCTGGAGTACAAGCTCGAGGTCTGGGACTCCCCGAACTCCGCGGGTGTCATCATCGACGCCCTGCGCGCCGCGAAGATCGCCAAGGACCGCGGCATCGGCGGCCCGATCCTCTCCGCGTCGAGCTACTTCATGAAGTCCCCGCCGGTCCAGTACTTCGACGACGAGGCCCTGGCCAACGTCGAGAAGTTCATCAAGGGCGAGGTCGAGCGCTGACCGACGCACCGGCCCGTCGGCCCCGCTGAGGACCGCCGATCGACGACGAGGGTCCCCGTGGCACTGCCCGGGGACCCTCGTCGTATGTGAATCTTGCTGCCATGTCCGTCGTGCGTGATCTGCGCGTCCTCCTCCGCCTGCGCGACTTCCGCCGTCTGCTGACCGTGCGGCTGCTCTCTCAGTGCGCCGACGGCGTCTACCAGGTCGCCCTGGCCACGTACGTCGTCTTCTCCCCCGAGAAGGAGACCAGCCCCGCCGCCATCGCCTCCGCCATGGCGGTCCTGCTGCTGCCGTACTCCTTCGTCGGGCCGTTCGCCGGGGTCCTGCTCGACCGCTGGCGGCGCCGCCAGGTCTTCCTCTACGGCAACCTGCTCCGCGCCCTCCTGGCCTGTGGGACCGCGCTCCTCATGCTGTCCTCCGCGCCCGACGCGCTCTTCTACGCCTCCGCCCTCGCCGTCACGGCCGTCAACCGCTTCGTCCTGGCGGGGCTCTCCGCCGCGCTCCCGCGCGTGGTGGACGACGAACGCCTCGTCGTCGCGAACTCGCTGTCGCCGACCGCCGGCACCCTCGCGGCGACGCTCGGCGGAGGGCTCGCCTTCGTCGTCCGGCTGATCGCCCACGACTCCGACGCCGCCGTCGTCCTGCTGGGCGCCGCGCTCTACCTCGCCTCCGCCCTCGCCTCGCTCCGGATGTCCCGCGAACTCCTCGGCCCCGATCCGGAGCAGATCCAGCCCCGGATCGGGGCGGCGCTCACCTCCACCGCGCGGGGGCTGGTGAGCGGGCTGCGGCATCTGTCCCGGCGGCGCCCCGCCGCCCGCGCGCTCGCCGCGGTCACCCTGATGCGGTTCTGCTACGGCGCGCTGTTCGTGACGGTGCTCATGCTCAGCCGGTACGCGTGGGGCACCACCGAGGCGCAGGGGCTCGCGGTGCTCGGGCTCGCCGTCGCCACGTCCGGGGCCGGGTTCTTCGCCGCGGCGGTGCTCTCGCCCTGGGCGGTCGGGCGGCTCGGCCCGTTCGGCTGGATCATGTTCTGCGCGGGGACCGCTGCTGTGCTCACTCCCGCCCTGGGCCTGACCTTCGCCAAGGGACCGTTCCTGGTGGCCGCCTTCGTCCTCGGCCTGACCACCCAGGGCGTGAAGATCGCGACGGACACCGTCGTCCAGACCTCTGTGGACGACGCCTATCGCGGACGGGTCTTCTCCCTCTACGACGTGCTCTTCAACGTCGCCTTCGTCGGCGCGGCCGGAGTCGCGGCCCTGATGCTGCCGCCGAACGGACGCTCCCCTGCCCTCGTCGTGATGGTGTCCGCGCTCTACGCGGTCATCCCGCCGGCCCTGTGGTGGCGACGCTCGGTCACATGACCGCGGGGCGGTGTTTCACGTGAAACACCGCCCCGCCACCACTCCGGACCGCCGTTGTTTCACGTGAAACACCCTTGAGAAACGGCGACGAACCGAAGGCCCGTCTCTTGGGTCAGGCTGGGTGAGCAAGACACGAAAGAAAGGCCTTAGCCCTCCTGGGTCGCCCACCACTCCTTGAGCGCGGCGACGGCGTCGGCCTGCTCCATGGGTCCGTTCTCCAGACGCAGCTCAAGGAGGACCTTGTACGCGTGGCCGATGGCCGGGCCGGGACCGATGCCCAGGATCTCCTGGATCTGGTTGCCGTCGAGGTCCGGGCGGATCGCGTCCAGCTCCTCCTGCTCCTGGAGCTGCGCGATGCGGTCCTCCAGGCCGTCGTAGGCGCGGGAGAGCGCGGCGGCCTTGCGCTTGTTGCGCGTGGTGCAGTCGGAGCGGGTCAGCTTGTGGAGCCGGGAGAGCAGCGGTCCCGCGTCCCGGACGTAGCGGCGGACGGCCGAGTCGGTCCACTCGCCGGTGCCGTAGCCGTGGAAGCGCAGGTGCAGCTCCACCAGCCGCGAGACGTCCTTGATCATCTCGTTGGAGTACTTGAGCGCGGTCATGCGCTTCTTGGTCATCTTCGCGCCCACCACCTCGTGGTGGTGGAAGGAGACCCGGCCGTCCTTCTCGAAACGGCGGGTGCGCGGCTTGCCGATGTCGTGCAGCAGGGCCGCCAGACGCAGCACCAGGTCCGGGCCGTCCTCCTCCAGGTCGATGGCCTGGTCGAGCACGGTGAGGGAGTGCTCGTAGACGTCCTTGTGCCGGTGGTGCTCGTCGCTCTCCAGGCGCAGCGCCGGAAGCTCGGGCAGGACGTGCGCGGCGAGACCGGTGCCGACGAGGAGCCCGAGACCCTTGCGGGGGTGGGCGGAGAGCAGGAGCTTGTTGAACTCCTCGCGGACCCGCTCGGCGGAGACGATCTCCAGCCGGCCGGCCATCTCCGTCATGGCGGTGACGACCTCGGGGGCCACGGCGAAGTCCAGCTGCGCGGCGAAGCGCGCGGCACGCATCATCCGCAGCGGGTCGTCGGAGAAGGACTCCTCGGGGGTTCCGGGCGTGCGCAGCACCCGCTCGGACAGGTCCTCCAGACCGCCGTGCGGGTCGATGAACTCCTTCTCCGGGAGTGCCACGGCCATCGCGTTGACGGTGAAGTCCCGGCGGACCAGGTCCTCCTCGATGGAGTCGCCGTAGGAGACCTCGGGCTTGCGGGAAGTGCGGTCGTACGCCTCGGAACGGTAGGTGGTGACCTCCACCTGGTAACCGTTCTTCTGGCAGCCGACGGTGCCGAACGCGATCCCGACCTCCCAGACCGCGTCGGCCCAGGGCCGGACGATCTTCAGGACGTCCTCGGGGCGGGCGTCGGTGGTGAAGTCCAGGTCGTTGCCGAGACGGCCAAGAAGGGCGTCCCGTACCGAGCCGCCGACCAGCGCGAGGCTGAATCCCGCCTCCTTGAAGCGGAGGGCGAGGTCATCGGCGACGGGGGAGACGCGCAGCAGTTCGCTGACGGCGCGGCGCTGCACCTGGCTCAGTGCGGTGGGGGTGTCTTCGTTGGCGTTCGGCACAACAGAAAAGGGTACGTGCCCCGGCTCACCCCGGCGTCCCTGTTTCCGCCCACGGAGCGCGGGCGCGCCCGGGAAGGACCCCCGCGTGGCATCCGCTGGAGCAGACCCCGGCACTCGGGCCCCGCGCGTCTCGTTACCATGCCTGGACACAGCATCCGGAACCACCGACACCACTGGCACCACAGACAACGACGAGGACGGGCGACGCGTGGCCGAGGCGGCAGCTATCCAGGGGACCCATCCCTCACCTGCCCGTCGCTGGCTACGGCGCGTGGCCTCACTCGCTGTGGCGGCGCCGTTGCTGACCGGGCTCCTCCAAGGCGTGCCCGCCCCGGCGGCGCAGGCCGCCGAGAGCGCGAGCGGCGCCGGCGCCGTGGACGTGTCGCTGGGGAGCCTGGCGCCGAAGGCCCCGGTGGAAGGCGACACCCTCACCATCACCGGAACGGTCACCAACCGGACCAAGCAGGCCGTGACCAACGCCACGGTCGACCTCCGTGTGGGTCCCCGGATGACCAGCCGCAGCGAGATCGACGACGTGTCCGGCCGGGGCGCCTTCCGCTTCGGCGGCGAAGGGGAGACCGTCGGCGGGCGGGCCGCGGTCGAGATCCCCAAGCTGGGTGCCGGACTCAGCCGCGATTTCTCGCTCTCCGTGCCCGTGTCCAAGCTGGGCCTCGACGACTCCGGTGTCTACCAGCTCGGGGTCTCCGTCACAGGGCGGACCACGAGCCAGTCGTACGAACGAGTGCTCGGCATCGAGCGGACCTTCCTGCCGTACCAGCCCGACGAGACCGAGAAACGCACCAAGCTCACCTACCTCTGGCCGCTGATCTCCACGGCGCATGTCTCCGCCGAGACGGGCGCCGACCAGCAGCAGACCCCGGTCTTCGAGAACGACGACCTCGCCGCCGAGCTCGTTCCCGGCGGCCGGCTCGACGAGATGGTCGCGCTCGGCAAGGACCTCCCGGTGACCTGGGTCATCGACCCGGACCTGATCGCCAGCGTGGACGCGATGGCCGCGCCCTACATGGTCAAGGACGGCACCACCGAGGTGCCGGGCCAAAACCAGGAGGTCGCCAAGCGCTGGCTGGACGAGCTGGAGAAGGCCGTCCAGGGCCACAAGGTCGTCGCCCTGCCCTTCGCCGACCCCGATCTGGCCGCCCTCGCCCACCACGGCAAGGAGGTCCCGGGTTCCCTGGCGCACCTCCAGCAGGCGACCGCGCTGGCGGCCGGCACGGTCGAGACGGTGCTCCACGTGAAGCCGTCGACCGACTTCGCCTGGCCCGTCGACGGTGCCGTCGACCCGTCGGTCATGGCCGTCGCCACCTCGGCGGGCGCGAGCAACGTGATCGCCCGCAGCGACAGCTTCCGCGACGATCTGCCGTACACCCCGACCGCGGCCCGCGCGGTCGGCGGCGGCACGACCGCGGTCGTCAGCGACGCCGCGCTGTCGAAGGCGTTCCAGGGCGACCTCGTCCGGGCCGACGACTCCACGCTGGCGATCCAGTCCTTCCTCGCCCAGTCGCTGGCCACGACCCTGGAGCTGCCCGAGCAGCAGCGCAGCGTCGTGGTCGCCCCGCAGCGCATGCCCACCACGTCGCAGGCGCAGAGCATGGCGACGGCGCTGCAGGCGCTGTCCGCCAAGCGGTGGACGGAGCCGCAGGACCTGCCGGGCGCCGTCCTGGACCCGGCCGACCCGGACGCCTCGACCCGGATCCCGAGCAGCCGCTCGTATCCGAAGAAGCTGCGCGCCCAGGAGCTCGACACCAAGGCCTTCCAGAAGATGAAGGAGACCCGGGACGAGCTGGACGACTTCCGGGTGATCCTGACCGCCGCGGACCGGGTGGTGCCGCCCTTCACCAACGCGATCAGCCGGGAGATGTCCACGTCCTGGCGGGGCGAGGACCCCTCGGCCGCGCTCTACCGCGAGGAGGTCCTGCGGTATCTGCGGAGCCTCACCGAAGAGGTGCAGCTGGTCAAGAAGTCGGACCTCACCCTGTCCGGCCGCAGCGCCACCATCCCGGTGACCGTGCAGAACCGGCTGCTGCAGGGTGTGCAGCACCTGGAGCTGCGGATCTCCTCCGACAACCGGACCCGTCTGAAGCTGGTCGAGGGCGACCCGGTCGCCTCGCGCCCGGTGACGATCGACGGCGGGCACAGCCAGTCGGTGAAGTTCACCGCCTCGGCGAACGCCAATGGTCCGGTCCTGATGAAGGCCCAGCTCTACACCGAGGACGGCACGCCCTACGGCGCCCCGATGACGTTCACGGTGAAGGTCTCCGAGATCACTCCCACCGTGATGCTCGTCATCGCGGGCGGTGTCCTGCTGCTGGTCCTCGCCGGCATCCGGATGTACAGCCAGCGCAAGCGGGCCGCCGCCCGGCGCGCCGCGGCCGAAGCCGAAGCCGAGGCCGAGGCGGAGGCGGAGGCGGAGACCGAGGACGGAGCCGAGGACGGCGACGCCCGGAACGAGGACGAGGGCACGGCCGGAACCGAGACGGCGGACCCCGGTCCCGAGCCCGCCGCCGGTCCCGGGACCGGGAACGGCGCCGAGACGGAGCAGCCGAGTGACCCGACGCCCAACACCGGGTCCGAAAGCGGCGACCCGTCGGGCGCGGGTGAGAAAGTGGACCGTTGAGCGATGTCGTGGCCGGTCGGCCGGGGACGATGAGGTGGGGTAAACCATGAACGCGCCGTACGACGGTGACCGCGGTCAGGGCGCGGGCGACACCGCGCCGTCCGGCGGTACGCCCCCGGCACCGGCCCCCGGCCACCCGCCGGTGCCGTCGCCGCAGCAAGGCCCGTACCCCCCGGATCCGAACGCACCGCGGCAGGGTCCGTACGGGCAGGCCCCGTACGCGCCCGACCCGAACGCGCAGGGCCAGTACGGGCAGGCACCCCACCCGCAGGCTCCCTACGGCCAGGGCCCCCAGGCCCCGGCGCAGGGCCCGTACGCCGCCCCGAATCCTTACGGTCAGGCCCCCTACGGTCAGGACCCGTACGTCCAGGACGCCTACGCCCAGGACCCCTACCAGGCGCGGGACCTGTCCGCCCAGGACCCGGTGTCCGAGGCGCTCTACGACCGTGCCGCGCACCCGCCGCCCCCGCCGGGCACCTACGCCCCGCCGCAGTCGCTCTACCAGCAGCCGGCCGTGCAGCCGCACGCCCCGGACCCCCGGGTGTGGGCCCAGACGCCCGCGCCGGAGCCCGACGGCCCCTCGCGCCACCTGCCGTACGGCGACGACGCCCACACGGTGCAGTTCACCGGTGTCGACGACCTGGTGACCGCCGCGGGGGAGGAGGCGACCGAGCCGGACGCCTTCGCCCACCTCTACCGCGACCAGCAGGCGCCCGGCCAGGTGCCGCCGCCCGCTGCCGAGCAGAACCCGCTGCCCGCCCCCGCGCCGAAGAAGGCAGGCCGGGCGTCCGGGCTGCTCAAGTCGAGCGCCGTGATGGCGGCCGGCACCCTGGTCTCCCGCCTCACCGGCTTCGTCCGCAGCCTGGTGATCACCGGCGCCCTCGGCGCCGCGCTTCTCGGCGACACCTACACCGTCGCGTACACCCTGCCGACGATGATCTACATCCTCACCGTCGGCGGCGGCCTCAACTCGGTCTTCGTGCCACAGCTGGTCCGCTCCATGAAGAGCGACGAGGACGGCGGTGAGGCCTATGCCAACCGGCTGCTCACCCTCGTCATGGTCGCGCTCGGCGCGATCGTCGCGATCGCCGTGTTCGCGGCACCGCTGCTGATCAAGGCGATGTCGAGCACCATCTCCGACGACGCCGCGGCCAACAGCGTCGCCGTCACCTTCGCCCGCTACTGCCTGCCCACCATCTTCTTCATGGGTGTGCACGTGGTGATGGGACAGATCCTCAACGCCCGCGGCAAGTTCGGCGCGATGATGTGGACCCCGGTCCTCAACAACATCGTCATGATCGCCACGTTCGGCCTGTTCATCTGGGTGTACGGCACCTCCGGCGAATCCCACATGGGCGTCACGACGATCCCGGACGAGGGCATCCGCCTGCTCGGCATCGGCACCCTGCTCGGTCTCGTCGTCCAGGCCCTGGCGATGATCCCGTACCTGCGCGAGACCGGTTTCCGCTTCCGGCCCCGCTTCGACTGGAAGGGCCACGGCCTCGGCAAGACGGTCAAGCTGGCCAAGTGGACCGTGCTGTTCGTGCTCGCCAACCAGGCCGGTGTCCTGGTCGTCACCCAGCTCGCCACTGCGGCCGGCGAGGAGTCCGGCAAGAACGGCGCCGGCTTCCTCGCCTACTCCAACGCCCAGCTGATCTGGGGCATGCCGCAGGCCATCATCACCGTCTCCGTCATGGCCGCCCTGCTGCCGCGGATCTCCCGCGCCGCCCACGACGACGACGCGGGCGCGGTCCGCGACGACATCTCCCAGGGCCTGCGTAACTCGGCCGTCGCGATCGTCCCGGTGGCCTTCACCTTCCTGGCGCTCGGCGTCCCGATGTGCACCCTGCTCTACGCGTCCAGCGGCATCGAGGCCGCCCAGGGCATGGGCTTCATCCTGATGGCCTTCGGCCTCGGCCTGATCCCCTACTCCGTCCAGTACGTCGTGCTCCGCGGCTTCTACGCCTACGAGGACACCCGGACGCCCTTCTACAACACCGTCATCGTCGCCGCGGTCAACGCGGCCGTCTCGGCGGTCTGTTACGTGGTGCTGCCCGCCCAGTGGGCCGTGGTCGGCATGGCCGCCGCCTACGGACTGGCCTACGCGGTCGGCGTCGGCGTCGCCTGGCGGCGGCTGCGCAACCGCCTCGGCGGAGACCTGGACGGCGCGCACGTCCTGCGCACCTACGCCCGGCTGTGCCTGGCCGCCCTGCCCGCCGCCCTGGTCGGCGGCGCGGTCGGTTTCGGCCTGCTGAAGCTGCTCGGCGAAGGCGCCCTGGGCTCGCTCGCCTCCCTCGTGGTGGGCGGCGCGGTCCTGCTGGCAGTCTTCTTCCTCGCGGCCAAGCGGATGCGGATCGCGGAGCTCAACTCCATGGTCGGCATGGTCCGCGGCCGTCTGGGACGCTGATCCGCGGACGAGAACACGCGGTTCGCACAACCATCGGCGGTCGTCGCGTGTCGTGCATAGCGCCGGACTGTGGGCACAATTGGCATGGCTGTTGGATCTGGCGCAACGGATGGGGAGGCAGGAACGACGGTGGCGGAACGTAGCACGGCTGCCGTCGACGTGGCCGACAACAGCGGTGACGACCCGCTGACCGCCAAGGCGGACACGGCCGCGACCGACGGGGTGGCGGAAAAGCGGAAGCAGGCGGACACCTCCGCCAAGGACGCGAAGGGCGATACGGCCGACCGGCAGGGCGGCGACTCGCCCTCCCTCACGGCACCCGAACTGCACAGCGGCCACAAGCTGGCGAGACGGTACCGGCTGGAGGAGTGCGTCACCCGGCTGGACGGATTCAGCAGCTGGCGTGCCGTGGACGAGAAACTGCGGCGTGCCGTCGGTGTGCACATCCTGCCCGCCGACCACCCGCGCGCCCGTTCCGTGCTCGCCGCCGCCCGCTCCGCCGCGCTCCTGGGCGACCCCCGGTTCGTGCAGGTCCTCGACGCCGTCGAGGAGAACGACCTCGTCTACGTGGTGCACGAGTGGCTGCCCGACTCCACCGAGCTGACCGCACTGCTCGCGGCCGGGCCCATGGAGCCGCACGACGCCTACCAGCTGGTCAGCCAGGTCTCCCAGGCCATGTCCGCCGCCCACCGCGAGGGGCTCTCACACCTCCGCCTGACCCCCAGCGCCGTCCTCCGCAGCTCCACCGGCCAGTACCGCATCCGCGGCCTCGCGGTGAACGCCGCCCTGCGCGGCATCAGCGCCGAGGGGCCCCAGCGCACGGACACCGAGGCGATCGGCGCCCTGCTGTACGCGGCGCTCACCCAGCGCTGGCCGTACGAGAGCGACGCGTACGGTCTGTCCGGCCTCCCCAAGGGCACCGGGCTGCTCCCGCCCGACCAGGTGCGGGCGGGCGTCCACCGCGGCCTGTCGGAGATCGCCATGCGGGCCCTGGCGAACGACGGGGCCACCGCCTCACGCCAGGAACCGCCCTGCACCACCCCGGACGAGCTCGCCAAGGCCGTCGCGGCGATGCCTCGTATCCGCCCGCCGGAGCCGGAGTTCCCGCTTCCCAGCCCGCCCGAGTACCAGCGCACCACCTACCAGCAGGGCACCTACGGACGCCCGCAGGCCCACCCCGCGGTGACCCAGCCGGTCGTGGTCCCGCCGCCCCCGTTGCAGAGCCGTACCGGGAAGGCGCTGAAGTGGGCCGTCTCGGCCCTGCTGATCGCCGCCCTGGGCCTGGGCAGCTGGCAGATCGCGGACCGGCTCCTGGACCAGGGGAAGTCGGCCGAGACTCCGGCCCCCGCCCAGGAGAATCCGGGCGGGGATGAGAAGCCCAACCCGCCGAAGCCGCTCGTCATCAGTGCGGCGCAGGAGTACGCCCCGGACGGCTCACCGCAGAACGCCGACAACGTGGGCGACACCTACGACAAGGACGCCTCCACCTACTGGCGCACCAAGAGCTTCTTCGAGGGGCCGACCCTGGCACCCTTCAAGCAGGGTGTGGGCATCGTCTACGACCTCGGCTCGGAGCAGAGTCTCGCTTCCGCGTCCATAGACCTGCGCTACAGCGGCAATCACACGACCGCGACGCTGTACGCGACGGACTCCCTGAGTCCGGCGGGTTCCCCCGACTCGATGAAGAAGCTCGCCACGGCGACGACCTCCGGCGCCTCTCTCCCGATGACCGTGAAGTCGCCGGAGAAGGTCCGCTACGTGCTGCTCTGGTTCACGGCAGTCCCGCGGTCCGGCGGCGACGAGTACAGCAACGCCGGCTACAAGCAAGCCGTCACCAATGTGTCCTTCAAGGGGTCGCCGACGTAACCTCCCGCTCCCGGGATGCTGGACCAGCGCGCATACGTGTCATGCCACTGATCGAGGAGGGGGATGTGGCATCAGAGGCCGTCGAATCCGGCTCTCCCAGCGATCAGGAACTGCTCGCCGGACATGTGGCCGGCGACCCCGACGCCTTCGGGGAACTCGTGCGGCGCCACCGCGACCGGCTGTGGGCGGTGGCGCTGCGGACGCTCGGCGACCGGGAGGAAGCCGCCGACGCCGTCCAGGACGCCCTGGTGTCGGCCTTCCGGGCCGCCCACACCTTCCGCGGACAGTCGGCCGTCACCACCTGGCTGCACCGGATCACGGTGAACGCCTGCCTGGACCGGGCCCGCAAGGCCGCCTCGCGCCGCACCTCACCCATGAACGACACGGAGCGTTTTGAACAGCTCCTGGAACCGCACGAATCCGCGGAGGCGCCCGCCGAGCGGCAGGATCTGCACCGCCAGCTGCTCGCCGCCCTCTCCACCCTGCCCGCCGAGCAGCGCGCGGCTCTCGTCCTCGTGGACATGCAGGGGTACCCGGTGGCCGAGGCCGCACGGCTCCTCGACGTCCCCGCCGGGACCGTGAAGAGCCGCTGCGCACGTGGACGGGCCAAACTGCTGCCACTCCTCACTCATCTGCGCGGCGACACGGTGGGTAACGAGGGCTCCGATGGGGGAAGGAACCGGACGCCGGGGGCATCCGTCCCAACGGTGCCGGGACCCGCGGATACCGGACCGGACAAACCAGCTGTTGTGAAGGGCGGAGGTGGGCGCGCGTGACTTCCACGGCCGACACGACTCGGCACCCGGACGTCTCGGAGATCTCCGACCTCACCGAGGGGCTGCTCCCCCCATCTCGCGGTGCGGCCGTACGTGAGCATCTCGACGACTGTTCCCTGTGTGCCGACGTCCGCACCTCCCTGGAGGAGATCCGGGGGCTGCTCGGCACCCTTCCCGGACCGCCCCGGATGCCCGGGGAGATCGCCGGACGGATCGACGCCGCGCTCGCCGCCGAGGCTCTGTTGAACGCGACCGAGCCGGACACCGACACTCATGTTTCACGTGAAACATCGCACAGACGCCCCGCGCCGTCCGTCCCGGCCCGTCCCACCGCCGACCGCCCCGCCGGCCGGCCGGCCGCCGCGACCGGGCCCGGTCGCCCCCGTCGGGCCCGCCGCCGGACCGTCGTCCTCGGCGCCGCCTTCGGGACGGCGGTGCTGGGTCTGGGCCTCTTCTTGCTCCAGTCGAACGGCCAGGACGCCGGCACGGCCGCCGACAGCCCGTCCGACATGGCCGTCGCCTCGAAGACCACCCGGTTCGACGGTCGGCCTGTCGCGTCCACGGTGCGGGACCTGATGAACGATGACAGCACTCTCCAGGCTCCCCAGGGCAGCGGCGCTCCTCGCTCGCTCTCCGGTGAGGGCAGCGGAGGGGGCCGGAAACGCGCGGCAGCGGAGCTGCCCGCCTGTGTACGGGCCGGCACCCAGCGCACCGACCCGGTGCTCGCCTTCCAGCGCGGCGACTCCGACGGAACGCCTGCCTACCTCGTCGTTCTCCCTGACAGCGCGGACACCAGCCGGGTGCGGGCGTATGTGATCGACGCCTCCTGCACCGACGGAAAATCCGACCGGGCCGCCGTCCTGTCCCAGGAGTCCCTCCCTCGCTCCTGAAGTCCGTGCCGCGCCGAGTGGCGGTCTCGGGAATGCTTGCCCCGTAGGATCCGTTGGGTGGGGTGAAGGAAGCAATTCCCACCGCCACCGTAGGCGGTAGGCAGTCTGCAGAGACGAGGAAGAAACCCGTGAGCGACGTCCGTAACGTGATCATCATCGGCTCCGGGCCCGCGGGTTACACCGCAGCGCTGTACACCGCCCGCGCGTCGCTGAAGCCGCTCGTCTTCGAGGGGGCCGTCACCGCCGGTGGCGCCCTGATGAACACGACCGAGGTGGAGAACTTCCCGGGATACCGTGACGGCATCATGGGCCCCGACCTCATGGACAACATGCGCGCCCAGGCGGAGCGCTTCGGCGCCGAGCTCGTGCCGGACGACATCGTCGCCGTGGACCTCACGGGCGACATCAAGACCGTCACCGACACCGCCGGCAACGTGTACCAGGCCAAGGCCGTCATCGTCACGACCGGCTCCCAGCACCGCAAGCTCGGCCTGCCGAACGAGGACACCCTCTCCGGCCGCGGTGTCTCCTGGTGCGCCACCTGCGACGGCTTCTTCTTCAAGGACCAGGACATCGCCGTGGTCGGCGGTGGCGACACCGCGATGGAGGAGGCCACCTTCCTGTCGCGCTTCGCCAAGTCGGTCACGATCGTCCACCGCCGTGACTCGCTGCGCGCCTCCAAGGCGATGCAGGAGCGCGCGTTCGCCGACCCGAAGATCAAGTTCGCCTGGGACAGCGAGGTCGCCGAGGTCCACGGCGACCAGAAGCTCAGCGGTCTGACCCTGCGCAACACCAAGACGGGCGAGACCAGCGAGCTCCCGGTGACCGGTCTCTTCATCGCCGTGGGCCACGACCCGCGCACCGAGCTCTTCAAGGGCCAGCTGGAGCTGGACGAGGAGGGCTACCTGAAGGTCGACGCCCCGTCCACCCGCACCAACCTCACCGGTGTCTTCGGCGCGGGCGACGTCGTCGACCACACGTACCGTCAGGCGATCACCGCCGCCGGCACCGGCTGCTCCGCGGCGCTCGACGCCGAGCGTTTCCTGGCCGCCCTCGCCGACAGCGAGAAGCTCGCCGAGACCCCCGCGGTCTGACCCTCACTTCTCCCCCACCCCACACCCCACACACATGAAGGAGCCCGCCGTGGCCGGCACCCTGAAGAACGTCACCGACGCCGACTTCGAGAAGGAGGTCCTCAAGAGCGACAAGCCCGTTCTCGTGGACTTCTGGGCGGCCTGGTGCGGCCCGTGCCGTCAGATCGCCCCGTCGCTGGAGGCCATCGCCGCCGAGCACGGCGAGATCGAGATCGTGAAGCTCAACATCGACGAGAACCCGGCCACCGCCGCGAAGTACGGCGTCATGTCGATCCCGACGATGAACGTCTACCAGGGTGGCGAGGTCGTGAAGACGATCGTCGGCGCCAAGCCGAAGGCCGCGCTCGAGCGTGACCTCTCGGACTTCCTCGTCACGAAGGCCTGACCTTCGCGCTGTTTCACGTGAAACATCGGTGACATCGATGGCCCGCCCCCTGGAATTCGCCGGAAGGGGGCGGGCCATCGTCGTCTCTCCGGCCCGTACGGGACACCGGGTCACAGGGGCCGCAGCGCCGGCTCCTTCTGTACGGCGCCCAGAAGCCGGTCCAGGGCCATCTCGACGTCCTCCTTCCAGGAGAGCGTCGACCTCAGCTCCAGCCGCAGCCGGGGATAGGCCGGGTGCGGCCGTACGGTCTTGAAGCCCACGGCCAGCAGTTGGTCGGCGGGGAGCACACAGGCAGGCTCCTTCCAGCGGGCGTCCCCGAAGGCCTCGATCGCCTTGAAGCCGCGCCGCAGTAAGTCCTTCGCCACGGTCTGCACCATCACCCGCCCGAGCCCCTGCCCCTGGTATCCCGGCATGATCCAGGCCGTCATCAGCTGCGCCGCGTCCGCGGCGACCGGGCTGGTGGGGAAGGCGGTGGAGCGGGGCACATACGCGGGAGGCGCGTACAGCACGTAGCCGACGGGGACCTCGTCGACATACACGACCCGTCCGCAGGAACCCCATTCCAGGAGCACCGCGGAGATCCAGGCCTCTTTCTCCAGTTCCGGGCGGCCGGCCTTCACGGCCGCCTCCCCGCTCACCGGGTCGAGCTCCCAGAAGACACAGGAGCGACACCGCTTGGGGAGATCCGGAAGGTTGTCCAGGGTGAGCGGTACGAGCCGACG
This sequence comes from Streptomyces laurentii, assembly GCF_040635425.1. Taxonomy (NCBI): domain Bacteria; kingdom Bacillati; phylum Actinomycetota; class Actinomycetes; order Kitasatosporales; family Streptomycetaceae; genus Streptomyces; species Streptomyces laurentii. Next base: position 25,236 of record NZ_JBEYHT010000019.1, read on the forward strand.
CCCCACGGCTCCTCCTCGGTTCCCTCGGCCAGCGCCGTACGAATAAGCCTGTCCGCATCGTAACGACGGGCCGTTCGGGACGGTACCGCCGACAGGCAAAGGGCGGGGCATGCTCCGGTGAAGACCGGAACACGCCCCGCCTTGGTGGACGAGGGGGAGCGGCTCAGCCCTGAGCGCCCTGCTCCTCGTCGGTGGGGCCGTTCTCCATCACGCGGTTCTCACCGGGGGCCAGCGTCGAGAGGATCCGGTTCAGATCCCCCACCGAGGCGAACTCGACGACGATCTTGCCCTTCTTCTGCCCCAGGTCGACCTTCACCCGGGTCTCGAAGCGGTCGGAGAGCCGGGTCGCCAGCTCGGTCAGGTCCGGAGCGACACGCGTACCCGCCCGGGGCCCCTTGGGCTTGACCGGCGCCGAGGACTCCGAGCCCATCAGCTTCACGATCTCTTCCACGGTTCGCACCGAAAGGCCCTCGGCCACGATCCGGTACGCCAGCTGCTCCTGCGCCTCCGGGTCCTCCACACCGAGCAGAGCACGGGCGTGACCGGCCGAAAGGACGCCGGCGTTGACCTTGTTCTGCACCGGGAGGGAGAGCCGCAGCAGACGCAGCGTATTGGTGACCTGGGCCCGGGACCGGCCGACCCGGTCGGCGAGCTGGTCGTGGGTACAGTCGAAGTCCTTGAGCAGCTGGTCGTAGGCGTGGGCCTCTTCCAGCGGGTTCAGCTGCGCCCGGTGCAGGTTCTCGAGCAGGGCGTCGAGGAGCAGCTTGTCGTCCTCGGTGGCCCGCACGATCGCCGGGATCCGCTCCAGGCCGGCCTCACGGCTGGCCCGCCAGCGACGCTCGCCCATGATGAGCTCGAAGCGCTCGTCGTCCACCCGGCGCACGACGACGGGCTGGAGCAGACCGACCTCCTTGATGGAGGCGACCAGCTCGGCCAGAGCGTCCTCGTCGAACACCTCACGCGGCTGGCGCGGGTTCGGCGAGATGGAGTCCAGCGGCAGCTCGGCGAAGAACGCACCGGCAGGGGCCTCCGGCAGCGGCGCGGGGCCCGGTTCCGGCAGGTTCACCAGCTTCGCGGCCGGCACTCCCCGGTCCGAGCCGAGCGCCGGAACCGCCGCGGAAGACGGCGTGCCGACGGCGGCCCCCACTCCGACGGCCGATACCTGAGGCTCCGGGGAGGCCGCCGGAATCAGCGCGCTGAGTCCCCTTCCCAACCCCCTGCGTCGCTCGCTCACTGCATCCCCTCCGACATTCGCTGGCTGTTCTGGTGGCCCATGGGCGGCTGTCCGCCGTGGGCCTGGGTGGCGTCATAGCGCAGATCGACGCCACGGAGGGCGATCTCACGTGCGGCTTCGAGGTACGACAGGGCACCGCTGGAGCCCGGGTCGTAGGTGAGGACGGTCTGCCCGTAGCTCGGCGCCTCCGAGATACGCACCGACCTCGGGATACTGGTCCGCAGGACCTCCTTGCCGAAGTGGGTGCGCACCTCCTCGGCGACCTGTGAGGCGAGCCGGGTACGGCCGTCGTACATGGTGAGCAGGATCGTCGAGACGTGCAGCGTCGGGTTGAGATGCCCGCGCACCAGGTCGACGTTCCGCAGCAGCTGACCGAGGCCCTCCAGTGCGTAGTACTCGCACTGGATCGGGATCAGCACCTCGGCGCCGGCCACCATGGCGTTGACCGTGAGCAGGCCGAGCGAGGGCGGGCAGTCGATCAGAATGTAGTCGAGCGGCTGCTCGTACGCGAGGATCGCGCGCTGGAGCCGGCTCTCCCGGGCCACCAGCGACACCAGCTCGATCTCCGCACCGGCGAGATCGATGGTGGCGGGCGCGCAGAACAACCCCTCGACATCCCGGACGGGCTGGACGACCTCGGAGAGCGGCTTGCTCTCCACCAGGACGTCGTAGATCGAGGGAACGTCGGCGTGATGGTCGATGCCGAGCGCGGTGGAGGCGTTGCCCTGCGGGTCGAGGTCGATGACCAGGACGCGGGCGCCGTGCAGCGCGAGGGACGCGGCCAGATTGACGGTCGTGGTCGTCTTGCCCACGCCGCCCTTCTGGTTGGCGACCACCATCACACGGGTGCGGGCGGGCCGGGGCAGTCCCTCGCCGGCCCGTCCCAGGGCCTGCACGGCCAGCTGGGCCGCACGGCCGATAGGGGTGTCGTCCATCGGAGGCGGTGTTTCACGTGAAACATCCGCCCCTACCGATTCGGTTCGGGGACCGGGGACCGGATCGGTCATCGGTCCCGCGGCATTGGCGTCGGACCGCAAGGATTCACTCTCCTCGGCTTCAGGCTCGCGATGCACAGAGCCTGCCATGCTTCCGGGGCCGTGAACCAGCGAGGCCCGTGGTTCTGTGGATGAATCCACCTCTGTGGACAACTCCGTAACCCTCACGGGGGGTTTCGCCTGGTGTTTACGATCCCGGGGCGTGGCAACCGCACGGCCACGGCTGATGATTCCCTGCAGCAGTGAGCGACGTTTCACGTGAAACACGATGCACGTGCCGCAGGGCCGGGACCTCCCGACACTCCGAAATCAGCAGGTAACGCCGATTGTACGGAGCAGAGAGGCCGGAAAGATCACAAGGGTGCCGAAAGGTACAGGCACGGTCGGTGGCCGCAGGAGAGGGTCAGCGACGGCGGCGCGGCCGGCTGGTCCGCGCGGCCTTGGCCCGCTTCGCCGCGAACCGCACACCGCCGGGGCTCTCGCCGACCTCGACCCGGACCACCGTGGTCAGCGGGTCGACGATGCCCTCGCCCACGTGCAGCACCGAGGCCTCGACCACGCCCAGCTTCGCGAGCGCGGCACGAGCGCCGTTGATCTCCTCCTCGGCGGTGTCGCCCTTGAGGGCCAGCATCTCGCCGTAGGGGCGGAGCAGCGGGACACCCCAGCCGGCCAGCCGGTCGAGCGGGGCCACGGCCCGCGCGGTCACGACATGCACGGGCTGGAGCTTGCCCAGCATCTCCTCGGCCCGCCCGCGCTCCACGGTCACATGGTCGAGGCCGAGCAGCTCGACGACTTCCTGGAGGAAGTTGGTGCGGCGGAGCAGCGGCTCCAGGAGCGTGATCTTCAGGTCCGGACGGACCAGGGCCAGCGGGATGCCGGGCAGGCCGGCACCGGAGCCGACGTCGCAGACCGTGACGCCTTCCGGGACGACCTCGGAGAGCACGGCGCAGTTCAGCAGATGGCGCTCCCACAGCCGCGGGACCTCGCGCGGGCCGATGAGACCGCGCTTGACCCCGGCGTCCGCCAGGAGCTCCGCGTACCGGACCGCCTCGGGGAAGTACTCGCCGAAGACCGTCCGCGCCTGCTCAGGCGCCTGGGGAAGCTCCGCTGCCTCCGTCACGGGGAACCGTCCTTCCGTACCGCGCACGTACCGTCCGAGCGCACTGGGTGCTGACTATCAGGCTGACAAAACGCGGCCCCGCCTGCGAACAGACGGGGCCGACACGAAGAGAGGGTTCAGGCAGGGAGCACGACGACGAAGCGCTGCGGCTCCTCGCCCTCGGACTCGCTGCGCAGACCGGCCGCGGCGACCGCGTCGTGCACGACCTTGCGCTCGAACGGCGTCATCGGGTCCAGCTTGACCGGCTCGCCGGTGGCCTTGACCTCGCTCGCGGCCTGGGCGCCCAGCTGGGCCAGCTCGGCCCGCTTCTTGGCGCGGAAGCCCGCGATGTCGAGCATCAGACGGCTGCGGTCACCGGTCTCCCGGTGGACGGCGAGCCGCGTCAGCTCCTGAAGCGCCTCCAGCACTTCCCCGTCACGGCCGACCAGCTTCTGCAGGTCACGGCCGGCGGCGTCGCTGACGATCGAGACCGAGGCGCGGTCCGCCTCGACGTCCATGTCGATGTCGCCGTCGAGATCGGCGATGTCGAGCAGGCCCTCGAGGTAGTCGGCCGCGATCTCACCCTCCTGCTCCAGGCGGGTCAGGGTGTCGCCACCCTCGGCGGCGGAGGTGGTGCCTTCCGTCACGGATGGACTCCTTCTAGCTTCGTGGAGGCTTACTTCTTGGAGGAGGGGTGCTTGGGCCGCTGCTGGCCCTTGCGCTGACCGCCCGAATTGGCGCGGCTCGGACGGGCGGGCTTGTCGCCCGAGGACGCGGATCCGGCCTTGGAGCCCTTCTCCGTCGACTCCGGCTTCTTCTCCAGCGAGGGAGCGGACTTCTCGCTCTTCTCGCTCTTCTCGCTCGTCTCGGCCTTCTCGGCCGGCTGTCCGCCCGCCTGCTGGCCACCGGCCGTCTGGCGCTGGGACTTGGTCTGGCGCTTGGGCTGCTGCCGCTTGGCGGCGGCGCCGCCCTCCGCCTCGACCGAGACGCTGTCGCTCTTGTTCACGCTGCCGTCGGGCTGGGCGGCGAAGCCGGCCTTGGCCAGACCCGCGAAGAAGCGGCGCTCGTTGTCGTTGCGGTCGGCGCCCTTGGCCACGATCGCCTTGACGATGTTCTTCCGGCGGCGGCCGCGTACCTCGGCGTGCTGGGTGACGCTCTTGAGCAGGCGCTGCAGGTAGGCGTCCTGGGCCTTGCTGCCCGGGGTCGGGTTCTGGTTGATCACGTACATCTGCTGGCCCATGGTCCACACGTTGGTGGTCAGCCAGTAGACGAGAACACCGACGGGGAAGTTGATGCCCATGCCGGCGAAGATCAGCGGGAAGATGTACATCAGCATCTTCTGCTGCTGCATGTACGGGGTCTTCACCGACAGGTCGACGTTCTTCATCATCAGCTGGCGCTGGGTGAAGAACTGCGAGGCCGACATCATCACGATCATGATCGCGGTGACGACGCGGACGTCGGTCAGCGAGGCGTTGAGCGCCGCGACCTTCTCCGGGCTGTCCATGAACTTGGCGGCCAGCGGGGCACCGAAGATGTGGGCCTGCCGGGCGCTGGCGAGCAGCGGCTCGTCGATGACGCCGATCGTCTTGCCCGAGGCGATCGCGGACAGCACGTGGTACAGCGCGAAGAAGAACGGCGACTGCGCGAGGATGGGAAGGCACGAGGAGAGCGGGTTGGTGCCCGTCTCCTTGTACAGCTTCATCATCTCTTCGGACTGACGCTGCTTGTCGCTCTTGTAGCGCTCCTGGATCGCCTTCATCTTCGGCTGGAGCGCCTGCATGTTCCGCGTCGACTTGATCTGCTTCACGAAGAGCGGGATCAGGCAGATGCGGATCAGCACCACCAGGGACACGATGGACAGACCCCAGGCCCACCCCGTGTCAGGGCCGAAGATCGCCCCGTACATGGTGTGGAACTGGACGATCACCCATGAGACAGGTGTGGTGATGAAGCTGAACAGACTGGCAATCGTGTCCACTAATCAGGCTCCTTGAGCATTGGGCGAGGTCTCTGCGGCCGGGCTCGTCTCGGCGGAGAGCCCGCCCTCGTCCCCACGCAGGGCATGGCGCAGCAGTTCGTGCCAGCGCGGTCGCTTGCGCGGCGGGACATGGTCCACGCCACCGGGCGACCACGGGTTGCACCGCAGAATGCGCCAGGCGGTCAGGGCAGTGCCCTTGATCGCGCCATGCCGGTCTATGGCCGTGAATCCGTAGTGGGAACACGACGGGTAGTACCGGCAGACAGGGCCCAGAAGTGGGCTGATCGTCCACTGGTACAGCTTGATGAGGGCCAGCAGCGGGTACTTCATCGCGCGCCCCCTCCCAGCAGTCGCTGGAGAGCGGCATCCAGGTCGTGAGCCAGGTGTGCGTAATCGGCGTCACCGGCTCCGGGCAACGCCCGTACGACCACCAGGCTACCGGGGGGCAGCTCGGTGAGCCGCTCGCGCACGAGATGGCGCAGGCGTCGCTTGACCTGGTTACGGACGACCGCGCCGCCTACTGCCTTGCTCACGACGAAACCCGCACGCGTCGAGGGAGCGCTCTCCCCAGGTGCGTGCGGGTCCGAAGCACCGCTGCGTAGATGGACGACGAGGAGCGGGCGTCCTGCCCGGCGCCCTCGTCGTACCGCGATCGCGAAGTCCTCGCGCCGCCTCAGCCGATTCTCGGTAGGCAGCACGTCATGACCTGTACGCGGATCAGGCGGACAGGCTCGCGCGACCCTTGGCGCGGCGGTTCGCCAGGATGGCGCGGCCGGCACGGGTACGCATGCGCAGGCGGAAACCGTGGGTCTTCGCACGACGACGGTTGTTCGGCTGGAAGGTGCGCTTGCTCACTCGGGGGCTCCAGAAAACTCGTTGGTGGCGGGACATCGCCTGGCTGTCACCGTGCGCCCACGAGAAGCTCGCAATACGCGCAAGTGCACCGCTTCGCGATCACCTAAGGTGACCTTTGCCCATCGGAGGCAGGCGGCAGCAGCCATCGACAACTCGACCTCGTTACGGTACGCGCGGCTACGCCATCCGGTCAAACCGGCCGCTCAGCGGGCCCCTTTGTGCACAGGCTGTGGACAACGACTTGAACCACGTCAGCCGCCCCGACTACCGTGGCAGAACTCCATCGTCTTTTCCGTTCTGTCCTTACCTGTCCTGACGGACATCTACCGACCGTCCCCGAGAACCACACCTTCGTGGGACCTGCGAGGAAGCGTGCCCTGTGGCTGACGTACCTGCCGATCTTGCCGCAGTGTGGCCGCGTGTCCTCGAACAGCTCCTCGGGGAGGGTCCCCAGGGCGTCGAGAGCAAGGACAAGCAGTGGATCGAGCGCTGCCAGCCGCTCGCCCTGGTCGCCGACACCGCGCTGCTCGCGGTCCCCAACGAGTACGGCAAGCAGGTCCTGGAGGGCCGGCTCGCGCCGCTGATCAGCGAGGCCCTCAGCCGCGCCTGCGGCCGCCCGATCCGGATCGCGATCACCGTCGACGACTCGGCCGGCGAGCCGACGCCGCCCGCACCGCAGGGGCCGCAGGCCCCACAGCCGTACGGGAAGTACGACACGTACGAGAAGCAGTACGACTCCTACGGGGACTACGGCCGGCCGATGCCCGAGGACGGGCTGCCGACGGCCCGCCCCGCCTACCCCGAGTACCAGCAGCCGCAGCGTCCCGCCCCGGGCGTCTGGCCGCGCGGCCAGGAGGACGTCACCGCCTGGCAGCAGCAGCGGCTCGGCGGTTTCCAGGAGCGCGAGCAGGCCGCCGAGCAGTGGCGTGAGCCGTACGGGGCGCCGCGCTCGCAGCAGGCCCAGCCGCCGCGGTACGACGAGCGTTCCTCGTACGAGCAGCCGCAGCGCCACGAGCGGGCCGAGCTGCCGCAGACGGAGGGACCGGGCGCGGGCCACGGGCCCCGTCCCGGCTCCGGCGGTCCGGGCGGCCCCGGGGGCCGCGGCGCGGGCGGTCACTCCGGTCCTTCGGGACAGGGCGGCGGGGCCGGCGGCCCCGGCGAGCCGCACGCCCGGCTGAACCCCAAGTACCTCTTCGACACCTTCGTCATCGGTTCCTCGAACCGCTTCGCGCACGCGGCGGCCGTCGCCGTGGCCGAGGCGCCGGCGAAGGCGTACAACCCGCTCTTCATCTACGGGGAGTCGGGGCTCGGCAAGACCCACCTGCTCCACGCCATCGGGCACTACGCGCGCAGTCTCTACCCGGGTACCCGGGTGCGGTACGTGAGCTCCGAGGAGTTCACCAACGAGTTCATCAACTCGATCCGCGACGGCAAGGGCGACGCGTTCCGCAAGCGCTACCGCGACGTGGACATCCTGCTCGTCGACGACATCCAGTTCCTCGCGAGCAAGGAGTCGACGCAGGAGGAGTTCTTCCACACCTTCAACACGCTGCACAACGCCAACAAGCAGATCGTGCTGTCCTCGGACCGGCCGCCCAAGCAGCTGGTGACGCTCGAGGACCGGCTCCGTAACCGCTTCGAGTGGGGCCTGACCACGGACGTCCAGCCGCCCGAGCTGGAGACCCGGATCGCGATCCTGCGCAAGAAGGCCGTCCAGGAGCAGCTGAACGCGCCGCCGGAGGTGCTGGAGTTCATCGCGTCCCGGATCTCGCGGAACATCCGCGAGCTGGAGGGCGCGCTGATCCGGGTCACCGCGTTCGCGAGCCTCAACCGGCAGCCGGTGGACCTCGGGCTCACCGAGATCGTCCTCAAGGATCTGATCCCGGGCGGCGAGGACACCGCGCCGGAGATCACCGCGGGCGCGATCATGGCGGCGACGGCCGACTACTTCGGGCTGACCGTGGAGGACCTGTGCGGTTCCTCGCGCAGCCGGGTCCTGGTCACCGCCCGCCAGATCGCCATGTACCTGTGCCGGGAGCTCACGGACCTGTCGCTGCCGAAGATCGGCGCGCAGTTCGGCGGCCGCGACCACACCACCGTCATGCACGCGGACCGGAAGATCCGCGCGCTGATGGCCGAGCGGCGCTCCATCTACAACCAGGTCACCGAACTGACCAACCGCATCAAGAACGGCTGAGCCGGCCGTCGAGACGCCTGCCGAAGGGCGCTCCGGGACACCTCCTGGGGCGCCCTTCGCCATGTCCGGGGCCGGGAAACGGCGCCAAGGGACCCGGAAGGCGGCGCGGGGCGCGAAGGGCAGTGGCGGGCAGTGGAGGGCAGCGGCGGGCAGTGCGGGTCGGCACAGGACGGCTCCGAACTGTGCACAGCTGTGGGAGACGCGACGAGAGCGCGGCGATGCGGGGAGACGACTTCTGCCGACAGGCCGGGGAAGCGTTCAGGAGGGGTCGAGAAGGGGGTTCAGGAGGCTTCGGGAGGGCCGGAAGCGGGGTTCGGCGGCGGAAGGGGTCGGGTCCGGCGGCCGAGCTCTGTTCGATTAAGCCGCTCCGCTACCCAGTTCTCCACAGATTGAGGGATGATCTTCCGTCCACAGGGTGGGGACTACCGAGTTATCCGGATCGCGTCCACAGGGCCCCCCGCTGACAGGGCATCACCGCAGCTCAGGGGGGTGTGGAATTGTTGGCAACTTTCTTCCACAGCCTGTGGATGAAAGTTTCGTCCACAGGCCCTCCCGGATCTTGTCCACCGCCGACCCACAGGCCAGGCCCTCTTACCCACACCTTCTCCACACCCCTGTCCACTGTTCGGCAACGAAACGCCCGGGCTCACCGGGCCGAGTGAAAGCGGTCACACCGACAGCCATGTTTGGGCTGTGGGGAACGTGGGAAAAGCTGGGGACGGAGCTGTGGGGAACGGAGCCCGGGCTGTGCATGGGGTGTGCAGAACTTTCGGGTGTCCACAGACGACCCCACTTGTCCACCGGTGTCACCCACAGGGGCAGTGGACAAAATTTGCGGCCTGACCTGCATGGATGGCGTTATCCACGGTTTCCACAGGCCCTACTACTACTCCCACTCATAGTTAGCCCGGAATCTGGTTTGAAGCGGGGCCTGTGCACAACTCGAGGCCGGGGCCCCGACCTCCTCTTGTCGCGACTTGACCCCGAGCCGCACCGAGTGTCGGCGGCGTACGTCAGACTGGATGCCGCAGTCGACGAAGAGCCAGCAACAAGCAGGAGGCGGTTCCGGTGAAGATCCGGGTGGAGCGCGATGTACTCGCGGAGGCGGTGGCGTGGGTGGCCCGCAGCCTTCCGGCCCGTCCGCCGGCGCCCGTACTCGCGGGCCTTCTGCTGAAGGCCGAGAACGGCGCGCTGAGCTTCTCGAGCTTCGACTACGAGGTCTCGGCGCGAGTCTCCGTCGACGCCGAGGTCGAGGAGGACGGCACCGTCCTGGTCTCCGGCCGCCTGCTCGCCGACATCTGCCGCGCCCTGCCCAACCGCCCGGTGGAGATCTCCACCGACGGTGTGCGCGCGACCGTCGTCTGCGGCTCCTCCCGCTTCACCCTCCACACCCTTCCGGTGGAGGAGTACCCGGCGCTGCCGGAGATGCCCACCGCGACCGGCACGGTCCCCGGTGAGGTCTTCGCCTCGGCCGCCGCCCAGGTCGCCATCGCCGCCGGCCGTGACGACACGCTGCCGGTGCTCACCGGTGTGCGCATCGAGATCGAGGGCGACACGGTCACCCTGGCCTCCACCGACCGCTACCGCTTCGCCGTCCGCGAGTTCCTGTGGAAGCCGGAGTCCCCGGACGCCTCCGCCGTCGCGCTGGTGCCGGCGAAGACCCTGCTGGACACCGCCAAGGCGCTCACCAGCGGTGACACGGTCACCCTGGCGCTCTCCGGCTCCGGCAAGGGCGAGGGCCTGATCGGTTTCGAGGGCGCGGGCCGCCGCACCACCACCCGTCTGCTCGAAGGCGACCTGCCGAAGTACCGGACGCTCTTCCCCACCGAGTTCAACTCGGTCGCGGTGATCGAGACCGCCCCGTTCGTCGAGGCCGTCAAGCGTGTGGCCCTGGTGGCCGAGCGCAACACCCCGGTCCGGCTCAGCTTCGAGCAGGGCGTGCTGATCCTGGAGGCCGGCTCCAGCGACGACGCACAGGCTGTGGAGCGGGTCGACGCGCAGCTGGACGGCGACGACATCTCGATCGCCTTCAACCCGACCTTCCTGCTGGACGGTCTGAGCGCGATCGACTCCCCGGTCGCCCAGCTCTCCTTCACGACCTCCACCAAGCCGGCCCTGCTCAGCGGCCGTCCGGCGGTCGACGCGGAGGCGGACGAGACGTACAAGTACCTGATCATGCCGGTGCGCCTGAGCGGCTGACCCGGCCGCGCGGGGGTCGCCCCGCGGTACCCCCGGGCGGAGGCCCGGGGGAAGGTGTGCGCCCGCGTCCCGGCGTAGGCTCGGACGCGGGTAGGAACCGCACACACGACGCTTAAGGAATCTCTGATGGAGCTCGGTCTCGTCGGTCTCGGCAAGATGGGCGGCAACATGCGCGAGCGGATTCGCCGCGCCGGCCACACCGTCGTCGGATACGACCGCAACCCGGACCTCGCCGATGTCCACAGCCTCGAAGAGCTTGTGGGCAAGCTCAAGGGTCCGCGCGTCGTGTGGGTCATGGTCCCCGCCGGTGCGGCGACCCAGTCGACCGTCGACGAGCTGGCCCAGCTGCTGTCCCCCGGTGACGTCGTCGTGGACGGCGGCAACTCCCGCTGGACCGACGACGAGAAGCACGCCGAGGAGCTGGCGGCCAAGGGCATCGGTTTCGTCGACTGCGGCGTCTCCGGCGGTGTCTGGGGCCTGGAGAACGGCTACGCGCTGATGTACGGCGGCGACGCCGAGCACGTGGCCCGTGTCCAGCCGGTCTTCGACGCGCTCAAGCCGGAGGGCGAGTTCGGCTCGGTCCACGCGGGCAAGGTCGGCGCCGGCCACTTCGCGAAGATGGTCCACAACGGCATCGAGTACGCCATGATGCAGGCGTACGCCGAGGGCTGGGAGCTCCTGGAGAAGGTCGACTCGGTCGAGAACGTCCGCGAGATCTTCCGCTCCTGGCAGGAAGGCACCGTCATCCGGTCCTGGCTGCTCGACCTCGCGGTCAACGCCCTCGACGAGGACGAGCACCTGGCTCAGCTGCGCGGTTACGCGTCGGACTCCGGCGAGGGCCGGTGGACCGTCGAGGCCGCCATCGACAACGCCGTCCCGCTGCCGGCGATCACCGCGTCGCTGTTCGCGCGGTTCGCCTCGCGGCAGGACGACTCGCCGCAGATGAAGATGATCGCCGCCCTGCGCAACCAGTTCGGCGGCCACGCGGTCGAGAAGAAGTAGCAATCCACAGGCTGTGCACCGCGCGGTGCACAGCCGGCCGGGGAAGGTCGGCGCCCACCATGCATGTCACGCATCTGTCGCTGGCCGACTTCCGCTCCTACGCCCGGGTCGAGGTCCCGCTCGATCCGGGCGTCACCGCTTTCGTGGGCGCGAACGGCCAGGGCAAGACGAATCTCGTCGAGGCCGTCGGCTATCTCGCCACCCTCGGCAGCCACCGTGTCGCCTCCGACGCCCCGCTGGTGCGGATGGGCGCGGAGCGGGCGGTCATACGGGCCGCCGTCACTCAGGGCGAGCGCTCCCAGCTGGTCGAGCTGGAGCTCAACCCGGGCCGGGCGAACCGGGCCCGGATCAACCGGTCCTCGCAGGTCAAGCCGCGTGACGTGCTGGGGATCGTCCGGACGGTGCTGTTCGCGCCGGAGGACCTGTCGCTCATCAAGGGCGACCCCGGCGAGCGCCGGCGCTTCCTCGACGAGCTGATCACGGCGCGCGCGCCGCGCATGGCGGGCGTGCGCTCCGACTACGAGCGGGTGCTCAAGCAGCGCAACACCCTGCTGAAGTCCACGGCCATGGCACGGCGGCACGGCGGCCGTTCCCTGGACCTGTCCACCCTCGACGTGTGGGACCAGCATCTGGCGCGGGCCGGTGCCGAGCTGCTGGCCCGGCGGCTCGATCTGATCGGTGTGCTGCGGCCGCTCGCCGACAAGGCGTACGAGCAGCTGGCGCCGGGCGGCGGTCCGGTCCAGCTGGAGTACCGCTGCTCGGCGCCCGGCTCCGGGCACACCCGCGAGGAGCTGTACGGGCAGCTGCTCGCCGCGCTCGCCGATGTCCGCAAGCAGGAGGTCGAGCGGGGCGTCACGCTGGTCGGGCCGCACCGCGACGACCTGCTGCTCAAGCTCGGCGACCTGCCGGCCAAGGGGTACGCGAGCCACGGCGAGTCCTGGTCGTACGCCCTGGCGCTCCGGCTCGCCTCGTACGAGCTGCTGCGGTCCGAGGGCAACGAACCCGTGCTGGTCCTCGACGACGTCTTCGCCGAGCTGGACGCGCGCCGCCGGGAGCGGCTCGCGGAGCTGGTGGCGCCCGGCGAGCAGGTGCTGGTCACGGCGGCGGTCGACGACGACGTGCCGGAGGTGCTGGCGGGGACGCGGTACGCGGTGTCCGGAGGGACGGTCGAGCGCCTCGCGCGCGTGGAGCCGCTGACGTCACGGGAGCCCGCGCGGTCGGCGGAGCTCGTGGACCCCGTACGACCCGTAGATCACGGACGACCCGTAGATCACGTGACTCCCGCAGATCCCGTGCGCCCCGCGCAGCCCGTGGATGTCGTGGAGCCGGCGGAGAGGCCGGAGCGGTCGTGAAGGGCGAAACTTCCCCACAGCCTGTGGACAAGTCGGCGGCCGCCGGGACCCCCGAGCCGTCCGGAGTGGATCTCGCGCGGGTCGCGCTGCGCGCCGCCAAGGAGCAGGCCCGGGCCCGGGGTGCCGCCGCGGCGCAGAAGAAGCAGGCCCGGCGCGGCGGCGGACTGCGGTCCGGCGCCCGCGCGGACGGGCGGGACCCGATGGCGCTCGGTGCCGCGATCAACCGGCTGATCACCGAGCGCGGCTGGGAGACGCCGGCGGCGGTCGGCGGGGTCATGGGGCGCTGGCCGCAGATCGTGGGCGAGGACCTGGCGAAGCACTGCGTCCCGCTGAAGTACGACGAGGAAGCGGATCAGCGGGTGCTCACCGTGCAGTGCGACTCCACGGCGTGGGCGACGCAGCTGCGCCTGCTGGCGCCGCGGCTGGTGGCCCGGCTCAACGAGGACCTGGGCCACGGCACCGTACGGATGATCAAGGTCCTGGGGCCGGGCGGACCGCGCCGCGGATACGGGCCGTTGCGGGCGCCGGGGAGTGTCGGCCCGGGGGACACCTACGGGTAGGTCCGGCGGTACGAGGCCCGTTCGAGCCCGGCCTCGTACCCTCATGCCCCGCCCCCGTACGCACCTTTCACATCACCTTCACGAATCGTTCCCGCGCGCCGCCGCGGCCCTTCCTCGGCCCGCGGTCGCCGTCCCGGCCTGCCGGATCGCTCCCTTATCTCGGCCATACCCCCGCCCACCTGCGTCGACCCGCGCTCGTCGGTGTGCCGCCCGGCTCGTCGCCCGCCTCCCGTTGCGGCGGAAAAGCCCCCAAATCCCCGCCCCTGCCGCCGGTCGCCACTACGCGCTACGACCGGAAGCGCTAGGTGGCCGTCTAAGGCCCCTGAGGCCCCTCCCCTGATATGGGGAGTCGTCTTAAGCCCGCTCAGGGCGGCACATGAGCATTCAGGGACCGGCAAACCCCCATGAGTGTCGGTGGTACCGGTAGACTGGGAGACAATCCCGCCACCCTGCGGAACATGTCGAACGACGCAGCCGCTCCCGTATGCCCGGAGAACGGCCTGTGCTGTGCCAGAAAGGGCGCTTCGTGGCCGATTCCGGCAATCCCAACGAGAACAACCAGTACACCGCCAGCAACATCCAGGTCCTCGAAGGCCTGGATGCGGTGCGCAAGCGCCCTGGCATGTACATCGGCTCGACCGGTGAGCGCGGTCTGCACCACATGGTGCAGGAGGTCGTCGACAACTCGGTCGACGAAGCCATGGCCGGTTACGCCGACACCATCCACGTGACGGTCCTCCCCGACGGCGGTGTGCGGGTCGTCGACAACGGCCGCGGCATCCCGGTGGGCATCGTCCCGTCCGAGGGCAAGCCGGCCGTCGAGGTCGTCCTGACCGTGCTGCACGCGGGCGGCAAGTTCGGCGGCGGCGGCTACGCGGTCTCCGGCGGTCTGCACGGCGTCGGCGTCTCCGTCGTGAACGCGCTGTCCACGAAGGTCGCCGTCGAGGTGAAGACCGACGGCTACCGCTGGACCCAGGAGTACAAGGCCGGTGCGCCGACCGCTCCGCTGGCGCGGCACGAGGCGACCGAGGAGACCGGCACGTCGGTCACCTTCTGGTCCGACCCGGACATCTTCGAGACCGTCGAGTACTCCTTCGAGACGCTCGCCCGCCGCTTCCAGGAGATGGCCTTCCTCAACAAGGGCCTCACCCTGACGCTGACCGACGAGCGCGAGTCCGCGAAGGCGACCGTCGGCGCCGACGACCCGGACGCCGAGGCGGCCGCCGAGCCGACCGCGCGCACGGTGAAGTACCACTACGAGGGCGGCATCGTCGACTTCGTGAAGTACCTCAACTCGCGCAAGGGCGAGCTGATCCACCCGACCGTCATCGACATCGAGGCCGAGGACAAGGAGCGCATGCTCTCGGTCGAGATCGCGATGCAGTGGAACTCCTCGTACAGCGAGGGCGTGTACTCGTTCGCGAACACGATCCACACCCACGAGGGCGGTACGCACGAGGAAGGCTTCCGCGCCGCGCTGACGACGCTCGTCAACAAGTACGCGCGCGAGAAGAAGCTGCTCCGCGAGAAGGACGACAACCTCACGGGTGACGACATCCGCGAGGGTCTGACCGCGATCATCTCGATCAAGCTCGGCGAGCCGCAGTTCGAGGGCCAGACCAAGACCAAGCTCGGCAACACCGAGGCGAAGACCTTCGTCCAGAAGGTCGTCTTCGAGCACCTCACGGACTGGTTCGACCGCAACCCCAACGAGGCCGCGGACATCATCCGCAAGGGCATCACCGCCGCCACCGCGCGCGTGGCCGCCCGCAAGGCCCGCGACCTCACCCGCCGCAAGGGTCTCCTGGAGTCGGCGTCGCTGCCGGGCAAGCTGTCCGACTGCCAGTCGAACGACCCGACCAAGTGCGAGATCTTCATCGTCGAGGGTGACTCCGCCGGTGGTTCGGCGAAGTCCGGCCGCAACCCGATGTACCAGGCCATCCTGCCGATCCGTGGCAAGATCCTGAACGTCGAGAAGGCCCGGATCGACAAGATCCTGCAGAACACCGAGGTCCAGGCGCTGATCTCCGCCTTCGGCACCGGTGTCCACGAGGACTTCGACATCGAGAAGCTCCGCTATCACAAGATCATCCTGATGGCGGACGCCGACGTCGACGGCCAGCACATCAACACCCTGCTGCTGACCTTCCTCTTCCGCTTCATGCGCCCGCTGGTCGAGGCCGGTCACGTCTACCTGTCCCGCCCGCCGCTCTACAAGATCAAGTGGGGCCGGGACGACTTCGAGTACGCGTACTCGGACCGCGAGCGCGACGCGCTCGTCGAGCTGGGCAAGCAGAACGGGAAGCGGATCCGCGAGGACTCGATCCAGCGCTTCAAGGGTCTCGGCGAGATGAACGCCGAGGAGCTGCGCGTCACCACCATGGACGTCGATCACCGCGTGCTCGGCCAGGTCACCCTGGACGACGCGGCGCAGGCCGACGACCTGTTCTCGGTGCTGATGGGCGAGGACGTCGAGGCGCGGCGCTCGTTCATCCAGCGCAACGCCAAGGACGTTCGCTTCCTCGACATCTGAGTCGGTCTCAGCTGACCGTACGAAAGGACTGACGACCAGCAATGGCCGACGAAAACACTCCTGTGAACACCGAGACCCCCGAGGAAGAAGAGCCGCAGCTGCGGATCGAGCCGGTCGGGCTCGAGACCGAGATGCAGCGCTCGTACCTCGACTACGCGATGTCCGTCATCGTGTCCCGCGCGCTGCCCGACGTCCGTGACGGCCTCAAGCCGGTGCACCGCCGTGTCCTGTACGCGATGTACGACGGCGGCTACCGGCCCGAGAAGGGCTTCTACAAGTGCGCCCGCGTCGTCGGCGACGTCATGGGCAACTACCACCCGCACGGCGACTCCTCGATCTACGACGCCCTGGTCCGCCTCGCCCAGCCCTGGTCGATGCGACTGCCGCTCGTCGACTCCAACGGCAACTTCGGCTCCCCGGGCAACGACCCGGCCGCCGCCATGCGCTACACCGAGTGCAAGCTGGCGCCGCTGTCGATGGAGATGGTCCGCGACATCGACGAGGACACCGTCGACTTCACGGACAACTACGACGGCCGTTCGCAGGAGCCGACCGTCCTGCCGG
This sequence comes from Streptomyces laurentii, assembly GCF_040635425.1. Taxonomy (NCBI): domain Bacteria; kingdom Bacillati; phylum Actinomycetota; class Actinomycetes; order Kitasatosporales; family Streptomycetaceae; genus Streptomyces; species Streptomyces laurentii. Next base: position 41,807 of record NZ_JBEYHT010000019.1, read on the forward strand.
CCCGCTTCCCGAACCTGCTGATCAACGGCTCCGCCGGTATCGCGGTCGGCATGGCGACCAACATCCCGCCGCACAACCTGCGCGAGGTCGCCGCCGGCGCCCAGTGGTACCTGGAGAACCCCGAGGCCGGTCACGAGGAGCTGCTCGACGCGCTCATCGAGCGCATCAAGGGCCCGGACTTCCCGACCGGCGCGCTCGTCGTCGGCCGCAAGGGCATCGAGGAGGCGTACCGCACCGGTCGCGGCTCCATCACGATGCGCGCGGTCGTCGAGGTCGAGGAGATCCAGAACCGCCAGTGCCTGGTGGTCACCGAGCTGCCCTACCAGGTCAACCCGGACAACCTCGCGCAGAAGATCGCCGACCTGGTGAAGGACGGCAAGATCGGCGGCATCGCCGACGTCCGCGACGAGACCTCGTCCCGGACCGGCCAGCGCCTGGTCATCGTGCTCAAGCGGGACGCCGTCGCCAAGGTCGTCCTCAACAACCTGTACAAGCACACCGACCTGCAGACGAACTTCGGCGCCAACATGCTGGCGCTCGTCGACGGCGTGCCGCGCACCCTCTCCCTCGACGCGTTCATCCGCCACTGGGTGACGCACCAGATCGAGGTCATCGTGCGCCGGACCCGCTTCCGGCTGCGCAAGGCCGAGGAGCGCGCCCACATCCTGCGCGGTCTGCTCAAGGCCCTCGACGCGATCGACGAGGTCATCGCGCTCATCCGGCGCAGCGACACGGTCGAGGTGGCCCGCGGCGGCCTGATGGACCTCCTCCAGATCGACGAGATCCAGGCCAACGCCATCCTCGAGATGCAGCTGCGCCGGCTCGCCGCCCTGGAGCGCCAGAAGATCGTCGCCGAGCACGACGAGCTGCAGGCGAAGATCAACGAGTACAACGCGATCCTCGCGTCGCCCGAGAAGCAGCGGGCGATCGTCAGCGAGGAGCTGGCGGCGCTGGTCGAGAAGTTCGGCGACGACCGCCGCAGCCAGCTGGTGCCCTTCGACGGCGACATGTCCATCGAGGACCTGATCGCCGAGGAGGACATCGTCGTCACCATCACGCGTGGCGGCTATGTGAAGCGGACGAAGACCGAGGACTACCGCTCGCAGAAGCGCGGCGGCAAGGGCGTGCGCGGCACGAAGCTGAAGCAGGACGACATCGTCGACCACTTCTTCGTCACCACCACCCACAACTGGCTGCTGTTCTTCACCAACAAGGGCCGGGTCTACCGGGCCAAGGCGTACGAGCTGCCGGACGCCGGCCGGGACGCCCGCGGCCAGCACGTGGCCAACCTGCTGGCCTTCCAGCCGGACGAGCAGATCGCCCAGATCCTCGCGATCCGCGACTACGAGGCCGCGCCGTACCTGGTCCTCGCGACCAAGGCCGGTCTGGTGAAGAAGACCGCGCTGAAGGACTACGACTCGCCGCGGTCCGGCGGTGTCATCGCGATCAACCTGCGGGAGCGCGACAACGGCGCCGAAGGCACTGCCGACGAGCTGATCGGCGCCGAGCTGGTGTCGGCGACCGACGATCTGCTGCTCATCAGTAAGAAGGCGCAGTCGATCCGCTTCACCGCCACGGACGACTCGCTGCGTCCGATGGGACGAGCGACGTCCGGCGTCAAGGGGATGAGTTTCCGCGAGGACGACGAGCTTCTCTCGATGAATGTCGTCCGGCCGGGTACTTTCGTCTTCACCGCGACCGACGGTGGCTACGCCAAGCGCACCGGGGTCGACGAGTACCGCGTCCAGGGGCGTGGCGGCCTCGGCATCAAGGCCGCCAAGATCGTGGAGGACCGCGGTTCTCTGGTGGGCGCGCTGGTGGTCGAGGAGACGGACGAGATCCTCGCCATCACGCTGTCCGGCGGTGTGATTCGTACGCGAGTCAACGAAGTCAGGGAGACCGGCCGTGACACCATGGGCGTCCAGCTGATCAACCTGGGCAAGCGTGATGCCGTCGTCGGCATCGCCCGCAACGCCGAGGCGGGTGGCGAGGACGACGACGACGCCATCGACGGCGAGGTCGTCGAGGGCAGTGTCGAGGAAGCATCCGAGTCGGCCGGTGGGGCCGAGGCGGCCGAGGGCACCCAGGCCCCGGCCGGGGAGCACGAGGAGTAGAGCGTGAGTGGAGCCACGGGCACCGGTCCGGTCGACGGACGGTCCGCAGGATCAAACGGTGCCCGTGGCTCCGCCACGGACTCCCAGGGGGTTACGGTGACGGACACTCGGGGGCAGCAGCCCTCGTACGAGACGTACAACGGGCCGCTGCCCGGCGAGCGCGCCGGTGCGCAGCAGCAGGGCCCGTACCACCCGCCGCAGGCGTACGGCGCCGGCGGCCAGGGTGGCACGGCCGGCGGGGCCACCGCCGGCCGGCCGGCGGGCGGGGGCGGCACCATGGGCGGCCAGAACGGGGCCGCCGCGGCGCGCAAGCCGCGTACGGGGGCGCGCACCACGCCGCGTACCCGCAAGGCGCGCCTGCGGGTCGCCAAGGCCGATCCGTGGTCGGTGATGAAGGTCAGCTTCCTGCTCTCCATCGCGCTCGGCGTGTGCACGGTGGTCGCGGCGGCGGTGCTGTGGATGGTCATGGACGCCATGGGCGTCTTCTCGACCGTCGGCGGCACGATCAGCGAGGCCACCGGTTCCAACGAGTCCAACGGCTTCGACCTGCAGTCCTTCCTGTCGCTGCCGCGGGTGCTGATGTTCACCTCGGTGATCGCGGTGATCGACGTCGTCCTGATGACGGCCCTCGCGACGCTGGGCGCGTTCATCTACAACCTGTCGGCGGGCTTCGTCGGCGGTGTCGAGCTGACGCTGGCCGAGGACGAGTAGTCCGCGGCCGACGCGGGACGGCGGGGTGTGCGGGCCGGTGCCGGGAACGGATTTTGGGACTGGCCCCCACGTGCGCTAATCTTCAGGAGTCAGCGCGCGGGACACACACCGCAAAGCGCGGCGGGGCTATAGCTCAGTTGGTTAGAGCGCATCCCTGATAAGGATGAGGCCACAGGTTCAAATCCTGTTAGCCCCACAGACAGATCGGCCCGGACGGTTCACCCGCCCGGGCCGATTGCTTTGTCCACGATGACCGGTGTGTAGAGTGGGCGTCAGAATTCCCTACGCCAACGAAGGACGAGGTCGCGCGGTGAAGAAGCTTCTCCTGGTCGCACTGGCCGCCATCGGCGGGCTCCTCGTGTACCGCCAGATCCAGGCGGATCGCGCCGAGCAGGATCTGTGGACGGAGGCGACCGACTCCGTGCCCGCAGGTTCGGGTGTGTGAGACGAAGAATCGTCTGTGAGTGAGGCCCCGGCCGCGAGAGCGGTCGGGGCCTCAGTCTGTTTCCGGGGGCACTCTGGTCTCCTCCGTCTCTCCCGCACCTCACATCTCCCTCGTCTCTCCTGTCTCTCCCGTCCTTCCGGCACCTCCTTCACCGGAGCGAACACCTGGCACGTCTTCGCGCATCTGTAGGGTCTCGGGCACGGACACGGGGAGGGGAAGCGTGTGGACAGGCGACGGGGTGGCGGCCGCGGTCGTACGGCGGGAGTGCTCGGCGCGGCGGTGTGCGCGGCCCTCGCGCTGCCGGGCGGGGCGTGGGCGGCCGGCGGTGCCGGCACCGCCGGCGCGGACACGGACGCGAAGGGATACGCGTTCGAGGCCGACGCGGCGCGGGTGAAGGGGGCCGTCTCCACCCTGGACGCGGAGCGGCTGCAGGCCGGCCGGACGTACCGCGACACCCTCAAGAAGGACGGCAAGCTCTACTACCGCGTCGACCTGGACGCGCAGCAGAACGCCTATGCCTCGGTCGTCGCCGTGCCCAAGGCGGGCACCGCGGCCACCTTCGCCGACGGCGTCAAGGTGAGCATGCGGGACGGCTCCGGGACGCAGTGCGGGTACCAGGACGAGGACTTCGGCTCCGGAAAGTACGGGCGGCCGATCGCGGCCTATGCCGATCGCACCCTGGAGCCCGGTTCGAGTACGTGCCGGAAGGCGGGCGCGTACTACGTCCTCGTCGAGCGCACGTCGAAGGAGGACTCCGACCCGGGCGACTGGGAGCTGGAGATCCGGTTCCGCACCGAGCCGGGAGTGAAGCCGGTCGGCCCGACGAAGCTGCCGGAGAACTGGGCCTCCGGCACCCCCCAGCCGCCCGCGGGAGGCCCTCGGCCGCGCGACGGCGGCGCGGGCCTGCACGAGGCGGTTTCGCTGGGCGAGGGCGAGTGGCGGACGGACCTCCGGCCCGGCCAGACGGTTTTCTACCGGATACCGGTCGACTGGGGACAGCAGCTCTTCGTCGGCGCCGAACTGGGCAGCAGCCCGGCCGCGGACACGTACGTCGGCGGCGCGCTCGCGCTCTCCCTGGAGAACCCGGCGTACGGGCACGTCACCGACAGCCAGAGCCTCGGCTACTCCGGCGGCCCGGCGAGCATGGAGCTCGGCCCGCAGCGGCCGGTCGCCTACGAGAACCGGTTCGCCGCGAACCGCGAGACCAGCGCGATGCGGTTCGCCGGCTGGTACTACCTGTCGGCCACGCTGAGCCCCGAGCTGGCGGAGGTGTACGGGGACGGGGCGCTGCCGCTGACGCTGCGGGTGACCGTACGAGGCAAGGCCGAGGCCGGGCCCGCGTACCAGGGCGACGCCGGGCCGTTCGCGGTGACCGGGGACGACCGCGACGCGGCGGAGAACGGGCTGAGCGTGCCCGCGCAGCAGCGCGGCGACACCCTGCGGATCGTCGGTCTGGCGGGGATCGGCACCGGGACGGTGCTGGTGCTCGGGCTCGGGGTGTGGTGGTTGCCGGCCCGGAGGTCGGCGGCCGGAAGGGCATAGGGCCCGACCCCGAGGACAGGCCCTGGTCCCCGCGTGCGGCCGGCCGGAATGGGTGGGACGGCCGCACGCGTGTGGACTATGCCTGGATGAGGGCCCAGATGCCCACGGCGAAGCACACGAGGGCGGTGACGAGGACCGGGACCGCGACCTTGGCCGGAGGGCCGGGTCGGCGGGCCGGGACGGGTGCCGGGGTGGTCGGCACGGTGGGTGCGGGCGGGGTGGCCGGTGTGGGCGGGCCGTAGGGACCGGCGTACGCGGGCGCGGGCTGGGGCACGGGGGCGTACGCGGGCGCCGGCGGGCCCGCAGCGGGCGTCAGGGGCGCCGTGGGCACCGTCGGAGCCACCGGCGCGGGAGTGGCCGCCGGAGCCTGCGAGACGGGCGTACGGGGCGGGGGCGGCGGCAGATGGAAGCTGCCCGTCTCGGACGGCCCGGGCAGGGGCGCCTGCGGCTGCGGTTCCGGATCCGGTGCGGGCGTGGGCGCCTCGGGGCCATTCGGGCCGAAGCCGGCCGGCAGCGGGCCGATCTGATCGAAGATCTCGACCGGCTCCTCGCCGCCGGGCCCCGGTTCGGGCAGCAGTTCGACCGCCGCGGTCAGCGCCTTGCGCGCCCCCGTGGCCGTACGGAACCGGGTCTGCGGATCGGGCTGGAGCAGCCCCGCCAGCACCTGCCACAGCGGCTCCGCGATGCCCTGCGGGGCGCTCGGCGTGCCGTGGGCGAGGAAGTGCCGGACGAGCGCGTCGGAGTCGGGCCGGCGGCCCTGCAGCAGATAGAGCCCGACCAGGCCGACCGCGAACAGGTCGGCCGTGAAGTCCGGCTCGGCGCCGAGCAGCTGCTCGGGCGCGAAGTAACCGGGCGTCCCCACCACGTAGTTGGTCTCGGTGAGCCGCGGTTCGCCCTTGCGCATGGAGATGCCGAAGTCCGACAGCCGCAGATGCGGCCGCCCGGTGCCGGTGACCTCCATCAGGATGTTCGCCGGTTTGATGTCGCGGTGCACGACCCCCTCCGCGTGCACCGTGGCGAGCCCGGACAGCAGCTGGTCGAGCAGGACGCACACGAAGCGGGGCGGCAGCGCGCCGTAGTCCCCGATCACATGCGACAGCGATCCGCCCGCCACCAGGTCCATGGTGAACAGGACCTTGTCGTCGTCCGCGGCCCAGCTGGCCGGGGCCAGCACGTGCGGATGGTCGATGCGCAGCGCCTGCTCGCGCACGAAGCGCAGCAGGGTGTGGGCGTCGCTCTGCTGGAGCACCTTCGCCGCCACGTAACGGCGGCGCCGGTGATCCCAGGCACGCCAGACCGCGCCGACCCCGCCGCGGCCGATCGGGTCGATCAGCTCGTACCGACCCGCGAAGACCTCACCCATCGCGCTGCGCCCGCTCCCCGTACGTCTCGACTGCCTCGCGTGACCCGCTCCGGCCCGGTCCGACGCGGCTCGGTCCGACCTAGCCCTAGCCCCCGTCCGACCCGGCGCGTCAGTTCTGGTGCGCCTCGTAGTGGGCGACCGCGTCCGCGGTGCGCCCGGCGCCGTACACCCGGAGGAACTCTGCCAGCTCGGGGTGCGCGGGCGCGAGCGAGTCGGCGGCGTCGAGGATGTCGCCGGCCGCGGCCACGGAGCGCAGCAGGGACTGGATCTCGCGGACCACGCGGCGCACGGTCGGCGCCCCGCTCGTCCCGGTGGACTGGCCGTTGCCCGAGGTCAGCACGGAGCCGCCCTGCGACTTCTTGATCTGGTCCATCCGGTCCGCCGCCTCGGCGGCGCTCACGCTGCCGTCCGCGACCTGCCCGGCCAGCTCCTGGAGCGCCTGGACCCGCTGGACCACGGCCGGGTTGCCGATCTTGGCCCGCTGGCCGCTCATCAGCTGGGACAGCATGGGCGCCGAGAGACCGAGCACGGCGGCGAGCCGGGCCTGGTTCAGCCCGAGGTCGTCGATCAGCCGGCGGAACAGCGCGCCGAGCGGCTCCCCGTACCAACTGCGCTGAAGCTCGCGGGCTCTTGCCGTGGCTTCCTGCTGCGCTGTGTCCATGACTGTTTCTCCCCATCCCTTGGGTTCGCCACTGCGAACCCCGGTCAGCATCTTACGGAGCGTGGTCGTTTCCGGGGAGTCCCAATCCTTTTGCGGGATACGGGGGGTGACCCGGTACTCTGGTCTCGTTCCGGGGCCTTAGCTCAGTTGGTAGAGCGCTGTCTTTGCATGGCAGATGTCAGGGGTTCGACTCCCCTAGGCTCCACTCCCGAAATGCCCTCTGACCTGCGGAAACGCGGTTTCAGAGGGCATTTTTCGTTGGCGGGCGCGGGGTGCGGCGAGGGCGGGCGCGCGCCCGCTTCGGCCGGTGGCCGCGACGCCTTCCGCCCGCCCGCCCGCCCGGGCGGGCGACGGGTGACGGCCGGCGGGGCCGCCTCCGGCCCCAGAGTGCATTACTTTCGGAAGATCCGCATATTCATGCACGTCGGCTTTCTGTCGCCGAAGGGGCGGCGGGGCGCGGTCGGCCGGGGTGCCGAGGGGGGGCGGCGCGGGCGTCGACCCGGTCGGTTCCCGGCCGGTCCTGGCCGGAAGGATCGGTACGCGGAGAAGCTTTTCCGTCTGCCTGCCTCGCTTCTCGGCCAGTTTGCCGACGCGCATATGCCACGGCGTAAGAGCGTCGAAGCGGCTTTCAAAGTAAGGGTTCTGTTTGCGCGGCCGTCTTTCCGTAAGCCCCTCGGGCGGGTTTGCCGAGTTTGTCCGTGCGTCCTTTTTCCCGCGGGAACCAATGTCCTGATCGGCACGTGAAACAGGGCAGGGGCGCGGAAGCTGTCTAACCTCGAAGCCATGACACTCTCTCGCGATCCAGGCGATTTATCGCCCTCCCGCCGCCGGCGTTCCCGTGGTCCTGCGATCACCGCGACCGTCGTGGCGCTCGCCGTGCTGGGCGGCGCCGGTTACTGGGGATACACGACTCTTTCGGACGACGGGGAAGGCACGGACGACCCCCGGGTGGCGGAGGCGACGGCCGCGCTGACCGCCTTTCTCGACGCCTGGGAGACCGGCGACGCCAAGCGGGCCGCCGGGCTGACGGATACCCCCGACAACGCCGAGTCCTTGATCAAATCCGTGATGACCAATCTGAAACCGTCCCGCACGCAGATCGAGGCGGGCCGGGGAGAACGGAAAGCGGGGCAGGGAGTCACGATTCCGTTTACCGTGAAAATGGCCATTCCGGGGGCGGGTGACTACTCCTGGACCTCCCAGGCGAATGTGGTGGAGGGCAAGGGTGCCGGGGGCGCGGGGGCTTCCGGAAAAGGTCAGCCCGGCGCGAAGTGGCAGGTGGAGTTCACCACGCAGATGGTCCACCCGGCCATGGTTCCGGGACAGACGCTCGCCCTCAAGTCCCGTGAGCGGGCCGCCGTCCTGGACGCCAACGGCGAGGAGCTGCGGGCCGGATCCCTCGTCGGGGTCGTCGACCCCAAGACCGGCAAGGGTGTCTCGGGTCTCCAGGCGCGGTACGACAAGCAGCTCGCGGGCGGCGGGGGGCAGGCCAAGTCGGTCGTGGTGGTGGCGCGCGAGACCGGTGAGGTGGTCAAGAACCTGACCAGCGCCGGCAAGGGAAAGGGCACCCCGGTCCGTACGACCATCGACCCCGAGGTCCAGGAGGCCGCGGCAGCCGCCTTGGAGGGCGTGAAGAAGAACGCGGCCATTGTCGCCATCGACCCCGAGACCGGCCACATCCTCGCGGCCGCGAACATGCCCGGCGGCATGAACCGCGCCCTGGAGGGCCGCTATCCGCCCGGCTCCACCTTCAAGGTGGTGACGGCCGCCGCCCTGCTCCAGCAGGGGATGAAGCCGTCCGACCGCGCGGACTGCCCCAAGTTCGCCGAGGTCAACGGCCAACGGTTCGAGAACCAGGACCAGTTCGTGCTGCCGTCGGGCTCCACCTTCCGGGACAGCTTCGCCCACTCCTGCAACACCTTCTTCGTCAACTCCCGTTCCAAGCTGCCCTCGTCCGGCCTCCACGACACCGCCGCGGCCTTCGGCATCGGCGGCACCTGGGACGTCGGCACCCTCACCTACGACGGCAGCGTCCCGGTGTCGAACAGCGACAACGACAAGGCCGCCGGCACCATCGGACAGGCGCGCGTGCAGGCGTCCCCGCTCGTCATGGCCTCCATCGCGGCCACGGTGAAGTCGGGCTCCTTCAAGCAGCCGGTCCTCATTCCGGACGCCGTGAAGAAGCGGTACGAGGCGTCCGCCACGCTGGACGCCGGAGTCGTCGACTCGCTGCGGGACATGATGCGCGCGACGGTCACCCAGGGCGCGGGCAAGGCGCTGCGCGGCCTGTCCGGCGAACCGCACGCCAAGACCGGCACGGCCGAGTTCGGCTCCGAGACCCCGCCCCGTACGCACGCGTGGATGATCGGCTACCAGGGGGACCGGAACCTCGCCTGGTCGGTCCTCCTGGAGGACGGCGGTTCCGGCGGCCGGGACGCCGGACCCATCGCGGCCACGTTCCTGGAGAACCTGACGAGGTGACATCCGGACGTACTCCGCGGTGACCGCCCGGCCCGTGCGGGGCGAGCGCCGGCGGACGTCGCCGCCGTCCGCCGCGCGGGCCGGGTGGGACGCGTGGTTACCCTCCTGCGTACCGATTCCGACGACAGGGGAACGAACCGTGCGTACCGCCACCGTGACAGCCGACGGCGACCGGATCCGCTGGGTGGAACTGCCGGGGCGGGAGCCGTCACGAGTGTTCGTGCACGGCCTGGGCGCGACCTCGCCCGCCTACTTCACGGAGGTCGCGGTCCACCCGCTGCTGGCCGGACACCGCTCCCTGCTGATCGACCTGCTCGGCCACGGGCTCAGCGACCGGCCGACCGGCTTCGGCTACAGCCTGGAGGAGCACGCCGACGCCCTCGCCGCGGCCCTCGTCGCCGCGGACGTCTCCGGCGCCGAACTGATCGCGCACAGCATGGGCGGCTCCGTGGCGATCGTCCTGGCCGCCCGGCACCCGCGTCTGGTGTCCCGGCTGGTCCTGGTCGACGCCAACCTCGACCCGCTCCCCCGCGTGCCCGGGAGCGGCGGCAGCAGCGGCATCGCCGCGTACACCGAGCGGGAGTTCCTGGACGGCGGCTGGGAGGAGGTACGCGACCGGGCCGGCGCCCACTGGTGGTCCACCATGCGCCTCGCCGGCCGGGAGGCCCTCCACCGCAGCGCGACACGCCTCGTCGAGGGGACCGTGCCCACCATGCGCGAGCTGCTGCTGGACCTGAAGATCCCGCGCACCTTCCTCCTGCCGGAGGCCGACGGTCCCCTCCCGGGGGCCGACGCGCTCGCCGAGGCCGGCGTCGCGGTGGTCCCGATCCCGGACTGCGGCCACAACATCATGCTCGACAACCCCCAGGCCTTCGTGGAGGCCACCGCCGCCGCCCTCGCGGCCGAGGGCCGGCCGTAGCGCCGGCGTCATCGCCGCCTACGAACAGGGCCTCATCACGCCCGGACAGTGCGGTTCCTGGTCGTAAACCTCCCTCTGACCTGCGGAAACAATGGGATCCGAGGGTGGTCGCGCACGGGGCGGCGCGGGCGCACACTGGCAGGAGGGGGCAGGGCTCGGAAGAGGGTGCTCGCGATGGCCAGGACGCCTGGGACGACCGGACGCGGGGCGCGGTCGCGCTACGCCCCGGACCGGGGGCTCTCGACCCGGATGGCGACGACGATGTTCCTGATCGGGCTGCTGTACGTGGTCTTCGTCGGCGTCCTGATGGTGCTGCTGCGCGGTTCCTGGCCGCTGATCCTGGTGATCGCGGGCGGGCTCTTCATCGCGCAGTTCTGGTTCAGCGACAAGATCGCCGCCCTGGGCATGGGCGCCCGGGAGGTCACCCGGGAGCAGGCACCCGATCTGCACGGCACCGTGGACCGCATCTGCGCGCTCGCCGACATGCCGAAGCCGAAGGTGGCGATCGCCGACAGTGACGTGCCCAACGCCTTCGCCACCGGACGGGGCGAGAAGACGGCGCTGGTCTGCGTCACCACCGGCCTGCTGCGCCGGCTCGAACCGGAGGAACTGGAAGGCGTCCTCGCGCACGAGATGTCGCACGTGGCGCACCGCGACGTCGCGGTGATGACGATCGCCTCGTTCCTCGGCGTGCTCGCCGGGATGATGACCCGCGTCGCGCTCTACAGCGGTCTCGGCCGCGGCCGTGACCCCGGCACCGCCGCCGTGATGATCATCGTCCCCGTGGTCAGCGGTGCCGTCTACGTGCTCAGCTTCCTGCTGACCCGGGTCCTCTCGCGCTACCGCGAGCTGGCCGCCGACCGGGCCGCCGCGCTGCTCACCGGCCGGCCGTCGGCGCTCGCCTCCGCGCTCACCAAGGTGTCCGGCGAGATGGCCCGGATCCCGACCCAGGACCTGCGCAAGGCGGAGCCGTACAACGCCTTCTGGTTCGTGCCCGCCTTCTCCTCGAAGGAGAGCCTGGGCCGGCTGCTGGCCACCCACCCCACCCTGGAACAGCGGCTCGACCAGCTCGCCCGGATCTCGGCGCGGCTCGGCGAGGCGTGAGCCACGAAGGCGCCGACGAGTCGGGTGTCAGGCGCGAGAACACGGGACGTGCGACCCGAGACGCGAAAGCAGGGCTCATGGGAATCCTCGACACCATCTTCGGACGCAGCAAGCCGGTCCGGCCCGACCTCGACCGGCTGTTCGCGCTCCCGGCCGCCGCGCTCACCCTGGAGGCGGGCACCGGCTACATCCCGACCGGGGCCGGGTCGGTCTGCTTCGCGGGGGTGGAGGGCGGGGCGTTCACCCGGCTGAAGGAGGACGTACGGGAGCTGCTCGACGTGGACGAGCGGCTGGGGGCGGCGCCGGTCGCGTTCAGCCAGGACGCGTACGGCTACACCTGGCTCGCCGCCCGCCGTCCCGCCGACGACCTGATCACGCTCGTCAACGACCTGCACGGGGTCAACAGCCTGCTGGAGGAGGCCGGGTTCGGGCCGCAGCTGCTCTGCTCCCTGACCGTGTTCCGGGCGGAGGGTACGGAGGGCGGGTCCGCCCCGCGCGGCCACGACCTGGCCCTCGTCTACCTCTACAAGCGCGGCACCTTCTACCCCTTCGCGCCCCGTTCCGACGGTACGGAGTCCCGCGACAGCACCCTGGAGTTGCAGGTCAGGGGCCTGCTGGCGGGGGATCTCGCGATGGAGCCGGATCTGGAGCGCTGGTTCCCGGTGTGGGGTGCCCCGGGGCTCGGCGAGGCGGACCGGTACTGAGCCGGTCGGGTGGTGTTCATCGGAAGAACTGCGCGGCAACGGCGTCGCTCCGGGCATTCCGGCTGCGCGTCCTCATGATGAGGGACGTACGAAAAACACGCAATTCGGAATGAACCATCCGAGAACGTCCCGAAAGTGAGGGGTCATGGCCGCTGCCAAGCAGTTCTGGACCACCTTCGTCTCCGTCCTCTTCGCCCTCTTCGCCTCCCTCGGCCTCGCGACGCCCGCCACCGCGCGCGGCGAGAAGCCGGCCGTCCCCGGCGACACCGCGGCCGGCACGCCCACCGCCGTCGGCGCCCGTTCCGGAGCGCCCGCGTCGGCCGCCGCGTCCCCACACCGGGCCGCACCCGGATTCGCCGGCGAGCCCGCGCACGCCTCCGTACGCGTACCGGCGCAGCGCACGGTTCACCCCGCGTACTCCGGCACCACGTACTCGGGCCGGAGTCACGCCCTGCCGCCGACCCTCAAGCAGCGCATCCGCGCCGAGGCCCACGGCTCCTCGCCCTCCGTCCGCCAGCTGCGGGCCGACGCCCACGCCCCGGTCAGCACCGATCTGGCCCACCTGACCGACCAGACGGACGAGACGAGCCCGGCCCTCGCGCCGCGGACCGCGAAGTCGGCGAAGGCCACGGCGGCCGCGTAGGGCGCGTGGCGGAGATCGATTCCGCATGCGCGCCCCACGCCGGCCGCCCGCATCGGCGGGCCGACGGTCCACAGGCCCATCGCTCCGGAGACCTCGTCTTCAGAGACCCGGTGGCAGACCCGGCGGCAGACCCGGCGGTCCTGAGGCCAGCGGTCCCCAGATCAGTGGTCCCCAGACCCGGCAGCCCGGCAGGCTTGTGCCTCCCGGCTCGTGTCCCTCTCTCGCTTCACCCCTTCGGCTGACGGGCTTCGGCTCATCCGGCCCACTCGCACAGTCAGTACGGCATATGCCTCTCGGCCCGTGCCCTCCGGCTTACGGCGAGTCCCGGCCGACGAGTTCCGGCTCGCGGATCAGCGCCCATGAAGGAACCGCACTACCTCGCGGCACCCCGTACGACCCACGGCCCATGGCTTCGGCATCACGTCCCGTGGTTCAGCGGCGCCGGTCGTCGCCTTCCCCGGACTCCGTCTCCGCGTCGGCCTCCGCCTTGGCCTCGGCTTCCGCTTCCTTGGCCTCCAGCTCCGGATCGAGGGGCGACCCCTCGTCGTCGACGGACGACATCGCGGTCCTCTCGTCCACGTCGGTGGGTGCGGGCGGCTCGACCAGCCAGTCGGGATTGGCCTGCTTGTCCCAGCACTTCCAGGCGGCGAAGATGCCGCCGACCAGCAGTCCGAAGATCAGCAAGCGCTTGGCGGCGCGCCCGGTACAGGCCCGGCGCTCGTTCCTCCGCACGATCTTCTCGATGTCCTTCGGCGTCACCTGTCCGCGCAGCGCGGCCAGGGCGGCAGTCGAACGCGACCCGGCCTCCTCCAGGACCGGACCGGTCGCGGCGACCGCGTGCTCGACACGCGGCACGGTGTAGTCGGCCGTCTGACGGGCGGCCTTGCGGGTCATGACCAGCGCACGCTGCGCGGCCTCGTCGACCCGCGGCGGTACATGCGGTGCGACCAAGGCGTCGTACTGCTGACGTGCCTGAGTACGGGCCTGCGACGCGGCCCATGAGACTTTCGGCGCGACCTTGGTGCGCGCCCCCCGCGCAGTGCACTGCGCGTAGTGGACGGCCTGGTCCCTGGCCGTGTACGCGTATGGCGCCACCACGTCCGCGGCGTGCAGGACGCTCTCCTTCGCCGAATCTTTCGCGGCGCGCACGCTGTCCATGCGGGTCACGGGATCCCTCCTCGATCATCCTCGGTGGCGATGTCGGTTTTTCACCTTTCCATCCTTTTCGGAATCATGCCTGTCCGTCCGCGCTCCGGCATGCGGGGCGGGCATCCGGGGCATGCGGGCATGCGAGGATGCCGACCGGTGGTGCCGACCGGGAAGCCGACCCGAGCGGGCCGGAGCAGTGGAGGACGACAGGACGTGGCCGGACAGGTGTACGCGACGCTGAAGACCAGCAAGGGGGACATCGAGGTCCGGCTGATGCCGTTCCACGCCCCCAAGACGGTCCGGAACTTCACCGAGCTCGCCCGCGGCGAGCGCGAGTGGACGCATCCGGCGACGGGCGTGGTGTCCACGACCCCGCTCTACGACGGCACGGTCTTCCACCGGGTGATCAAGGGCTTCATGATCCAGGGCGGCGACCCGCTGGGGAACGGCACGGGCGATCCGGGCTACGAGTTCGCCGACGAGTTCCACCCCGAGCTGTTCTTCGACCGGCCCTATCTGCTCGCGATGGCCAACGCCGGCCCGAACACCAACGGCTCGCAGTTCTTCGTCACGGTCGGCGCGGCGACCTGGCTCAACCGCAAGCACACGATCTTCGGCGAGGTCGTCGGAGCGGAGAGCCGGAAGGTCGTGGACGCGATCGCCGCCCTGGAGACCAACCCGCGGACGGAGCGCCCGGTCGAGGACGTCGTCCTGCACTCGGTCGTCGTCGAAGAACGCTGACCGAGTCCCGCCGAGCGCAGCGGGCCGCCCCCCAGCGCGCCGACCGCCGACCGCCGATCGACGACCGCCGATCGACGATCACCGACCGCTGGTCGAAAACCGCTGGTCAGAGGCGCGCAGGAACCTTGAGCCCCGCCCATCCGTCAGGAGGAGGGCGGGGCGCCGCGCGAGCCCGCGGGCCCGGTCCGTACCGTCCCGTCACGCCCGCACCACCATCCGCCCTCGGGAGGACCCCCATGGACGTGCAGTCCGGTCTGCCGCGCTGCTCCCGACACCCGGACGTCGAGACCGGCATCCGCTGCACCCGCTGCGAGAAGCCGATCTGCCCGACGTGCATGATCCCGGCGTCCGTCGGCTTCCAGTGCCCGGACTGCGTCCGGGGCGGCTCCGGCACCGGGCACGCCCCGAGCGCGAACCAGCCGAAGACGCTCACGGGCGGCCGGCTGCGGACGGACGGCCGGGCGGTCACCAAGGTCCTCATGGCGCTCAACCTCGCCCTGTTCCTGGCGGTGCAGGCGTCCGGCGACCGGCTGGTGAGCCAGCTGGACCTGGTCGGGTACGCGTACTACCCGGTGCTCGGCGAGGTCGTGGGGGTCGCGGACGGTGAGTGGTACCGCCTGGTCACCTCGATGTTCCTGCACCAGGACATCGTCCACTTCCTCTTCAACATGATGGGCCTGTGGGTGGTCGGCGGGATCGTCGAGCCGGAGCTGGGGCGCGGCCGGTTCACCGCGCTGGCCCTGCTCTCCGGCCTCTCCGGATCGGCGCTGGTCTATCTGCTCGCCTCGCCGGCCCAGGCCTCGCTCGGTGCCTCCGGGGTGGTCTACGGCCTGCTCGGCGCGTGGGCGGTGCTGGCCCGGCACCGGCGTTCGGACATGCGGCCGGTCGTCGTCTTCGTGGGTCTGAACCTGCTCATCACCTTCACCCGGCCCGACATCTCCTGGGAGGCGCACGTCGGCGGCCTGGTGGCGGGCGCCCTGCTGACGGCGGCCATGGTGTACGCGCCGCGGGCCCGGCGGAATCTCGTCCAGTACGGGGCGTGCGCGCTGGTGCTGGTGATCGTCCTGGGGATGGTGCTGAGCCGGACGGCCGCACTGCTCTGAGCCCTGCTCCGAGGGGGAGGGCCGGGTGAGGGACACGCGCGGGGACGCCCGTCAGCGCAAGCTTTCCCCAGAGTTATCCACAGTGTGTGGCGATCGGGTCACTTTGATCGGGACATGCCTCAGCCCCTCACCTCTGACCAGCAGTGATGCTGTAGAAGTGAGGGGCTTGGCGTGTCCACAGTCAGGAGTGATCGACCGGCTCGCGGTCGTACCGGCGTCAACCTGGTGTGAGTTATCCACAGATCGTCGTAAGTTATCCAGTGCTGTGCACAACGCTGTGGATAACTATGCGGCGGGGAGCGTCACTTCCACTGGGTGGAGACACCGAACCCGGCCGCGATGAAGCCGAAGCCCACCACGATATTCCAGTTCTTGAGCGACTCGACCGGCATGGAGCCGTCGGTGACGTAGAAGACCACGATCCACACCAGCCCGATGGCGAACATCGCCAGCATCACCGGGGCCACCCAGCTGCGGTTGGTCAGCTTGATGGACGCGGCCTGCTTCGCGGGCGGCGGCGTGTAGTCGGCCTTCTTGCGGATCCGTGACTTCGGCACGAGGGACTCTCCTGTCGATGCGCTGCGTGACCGCGCAGGGAACTGGGGCTGGCGCCGGCGGAACGTGCGGAAGCGGCGAAGCGGACCGCGGCGTCCCCCGGGCGTCCGTTAGCGTAGTGCTTCCGTGGCACCGAAGGGGATCAGGGTACGTTGAGCAATTCCGCCGACACTCCCGCCGGGCCGGGCCGAAGCCTCAGGTGGCGCCCCGTCCGGGTGCTGACGGCTGCCGTCTTCGCACTCGCCGGGCTGATCTTCGTGACCAGCTTCAACACCGCGAAGGGCACCAACCTCCGCACCGACCAGTCCCTGCTGCGGCTCTCCGACCTGATCGAGGAACGCAGCCACAAGAACGCCGGCCTCGACGAGACCGCCGCCGCCCTGCGCCGCCAGGTCGACAGCCTCGCCTCCCGCGACGACGGCTCCACCGACGCCCAGGACAAGCGGCTCGGCGCCCTGCAGGCCGCCGCCGGCACCACCGAGACCTCCGGCCCCGGCCTCACCGTCACCCTGAACGACGCCCCGCCGAACGCCCAGGCCGCCCCCGGCTATCCCGAGCCGCAGGCCAACGACCTGGTCATCCACCAGCAGGACCTCCAGGCCGTCGTGAACGCCCTCTGGCAGGGCGGCGCCCAGGGCATCAAGGTCATGGACCAGCGGCTCATCTCGACCAGCGCCGTGCGCTGCGTCGGCAACACCCTGATCCTCCAGGGCCGCGTCTACTCCCCGCCCTACAAGATCACCGCCGTCGGCGACCAGGACCGCCTGAACAAGGCCCTCGCCGATTCCCCCGCGATCCAGAACTACCGGCTGTACGTGAAGGCGTACGGGCTCGGCTGGAAAGTCGACGAGCACAAGGCGATGACTCTGCCCGGCTACTCGGGCACAGTGGACCTCCACTACGCGAAGCCCGTGAGCTGACCGGGCCGGCCGCCCGAGCGACCGGCCCGTCCGCCGCCGGGCCGACCGCCCGGGAGGTCCGGTGGCGCTGCGACGGGTGATCCGCACCCTCAGCGAGCTGTGCGTCACCGTCGGCGCCCTGATCGTGCTCTTCGTCGGCTACCTCCTGTACTGGACGGGCGTCCAGGCCGGCGACGCCGTCGCCGGGCAGCTCGACACCCTCCAGCAGGAGTGGGTGGACCGTCCCGCGGACGTCGCCCCGCCCGCCGCGCCGCAGGATCCCGCTCCCGGCCCGGCTCCCGCCCCCGCGCGGTACGCCGACGGCAAGGGCCTCGCCGTCATGTACGTCCCGCGCCTCGGCCGCGACTGGGAGTGGCCGGTCCTGGAGGGCACCCGCACCGGCACCCTGAAGAAGGGCCTCGGCCACTACGCCGGCACCGCCCGCCTCGGGCAGACCGGCAACTTCTCCGTCGCCGGCCACCGCCGCACCTACGGCGACCCCTTCAAGGACTTCCCCCGGCTGCGTCCCGGCGACGCCGTCGTCCTCACCGACGGGACGACCTGGTTCACGTACCGCGTCGACCGCGCGCCCCACCGGACCGTCCCCACCGACATCGGTGTCATCGACCCCGTCCCCCGGAAATCGGGCTTCACCGGCCCCGGCCGCTATCTCACCCTCACCACCTGCGACCCCGAGTGGGGCAGCAGCCACCGGCTGGTCGTCTGGGCGCACCTGGACGCCACCCAGCCGGTCACGGCAGGCCGTCCACGGGCTTTGGCGGGCTGACCCCCGAGCGCCCCCGCGACCCGTACTCTGGTCCCCGTAACGAACGGAAGGGGCGTCGGACGTCATGTACGGATGGATCTGGCGGCATCTGCCGGGCAACGCCTGGGTGAAGGCGCTGATCTCGGTCGTGCTGGTCCTCGCGGTCGTCTACGCGCTCTTCCAGTACGTGTTCCCCTGGGCGGAGCCGCTGCTTCCGTTCAACGACGTGACGGTGGACGGTCAGTGAGCGCGCGCATTCTCGTCGTCGACAACTACGACAGCTTCGTCTTCAACCTCGTCCAGTACCTCTACCAGCTCGGTGCCGAGTGCGAGGTGCTCCGCAACGACGAGGTGGAGCTGCGGCACGCGCAGGACGGCTTCGACGGCGTGCTCCTGTCGCCCGGCCCCGGAACGCCCGAACAGGCCGGAATCTGCGTCGACATGGTGCGCCACTGCGCCGCCACCGGCGTGCCCGTCTTCGGCGTCTGCCTCGGTATGCAGTCGATGGCCGTGGCCTACGGCGGCGTGGTCGACCGCGCGCCCGAGCTGCTGCACGGCAAGACCTCCCCGGTCACCCACGAGGGCAAGGGCGTCTTCGCCGGACTGCCCTCGCCCTTCACCGCCACCCGCTATCACTCGCTGGCCGCCGAGCCCGCCGCCCTGCCGGCCGAGCTGGAGGTCACCGCGCGCACCGAGGACGGCATCATCATGGGGCTGCGTCACCGCGAACTGCCCGTCGAGGGCGTGCAGTTCCATCCCGAGTCGGTGCTCACCGAGCACGGTCACCTGATGCTCGCCAACTGGCTGGAGCGGTGCGGCGACACGGGTGCGGTGGCGCGGTCGACGGGACTCGCGCCGGTGGTGGGCAAGGCCGTCGCGTGACGGCCGGGTCGCCGTGGTTCCGGGCGACGAACCCGCCGGAGGACACGGAGCCCGATCCCGCCCCGCCGGCGTACGGGGCCCAGGCGGCCCCCTACGGGGCGGCACAGGCCCCGGAAGCCCCCCTGGGGGACCCTGACGCCTACGGCACGCCCCAGGCGCCCCAGGAGGCGTACGAGGCCCCGTACGAGCCCGCGTACCAAGGCGGGTACGAGACCGCGTACGCGACCACGCGCGCGTACGAGCCGATACCGGCCCCCGATCCCGGCCCGGCCTATGACACGCCGAGCCCGGCACCGGACCCGGCCCAGGACTACGCGTCCACGCAAGTGCTCCCGCCCGTACCGGCATATGACGGAGCCGACATGGCGCCGGCGGCCGAGCCGCCGGACGACGAGACGATGGCGCTGCGCTCCCTCGGCGAGGCCGCGGCCCCCGCCCCCGTACG
Source organism: Streptomyces laurentii (assembly GCF_040635425.1). NCBI lineage: Bacteria > Bacillati > Actinomycetota > Actinomycetes > Kitasatosporales > Streptomycetaceae > Streptomyces > Streptomyces laurentii. The sequence continues at coordinate 61,034 of NZ_JBEYHT010000019.1, forward strand.
ACGCACCGAGCCGCTGCCGCCCCCCGGACCCGGCCGGGCCGAACGCCGTCGCGCCGCCAAGCGCAAGGGCGGCCGTGCCGCCCCCGCACCAGCCGCCCCTCAGCCCTCTCCGACGCCCGAGCGGCCGCTCTCCCGGGTGGAGGCCCGCCGGGCCGCCCGCGCCGCCAAGGACTCCTTCGGCGTCGTCCTCAGCCGCGGCGTCGGCGAACTCTTCATCACCTTCGGCGTCGTGATGCTGCTCTTCGTCACCTACCAGCTGTGGTGGACGAACATCCGGGCCGGCCAGCAGACCGACAAGGCCAAGGCGGAGATCGAGAACTCCTGGGACCAGGGCGGCGACAGCGGCGCTCCGGGCGCCTTCGAACCCGGCAAGGGCTTCGCCATCATGTACATCCCCAAGCTGGACGTGGTCGTCCCCGTCGCCGAGGGCATCAGCAAGACCGCCGTCCTCGACAAGGGCATGGTCGGCCACTACGGCGAAGGCCGTCTCAAGACCGCCATGCCCGCCGACAAACAGGGCAACTTCTCCGTCGCCGGTCACCGCAACACCCATGGCGAGCCGTTCCGTTACATCAACCAGCTCAAGCCCGGCGACCCCATCGTGGTCGAGACCCGCGACGCGTACTACACGTACAAGATGACCAGCATCCTGCCGCAGACCGCGCCGTCGAACGTCTCGGTCATCGACCCCGTGCCCAAGCAGTCCGGCTTCACCAAACCGGGCCGCTACATCACGCTGACGACGTGCACCCCCGAATTCACGAGCACGTACCGCATGATCGTGTGGGGACAGCTCGCCGACGAGCGGCCGCGCAGCAAGGGGAAGCCCGCCGCGCTCGTAGGCTGATCCCCACACCGAGACCACCACTTCGGACGGGACGACCTCGTGGCACGTGCGCGCAACCGGATCGCCGGGATCATCAGCGTCTTCGGCGAACTCCTCATCACCGCGGGTCTGATCCTCGGCCTCTTCGTCGTCTACTCCCTGTGGTGGACGAACGTCATCGCCGACCGGGCCGCCCACAAGGAAGGCGCCAAGGTCCGCGACCAGTGGGCCGCCGGGGGCACCACCGCGGGCCCCGGGGCGCTCGACATAAAGGGCGGCATCGGCTTCCTGCACGTGCCCGCCATGGACAACGGCGAGGTGCTCGTCAAGAAGGGCACCGACACCGAGGTCCTCAACGGCGGCGCCGCCGGCTACTACACCGAGCCCCTCAAGTCCGCGCTGCCGCAGGACAAGCAGGGGAACTTCACGCTCGCCGCGCACCGCGACGGGCACGGCGCGAAGTTCCACAACATCCACAAGCTGAAGAACGGCGATCCGATCGTCTTCGAATCCCGGGACACCTGGTACATCTACAAGGTCTACGACACCCTCCCGGAGACCACGAAGTACAACGTGGACGTCCTCCAGCCGGTCCCCAAGGAATCCGGCAAGACCAAGCCGGGCCGCTACATCACCCTCACGACCTGCACGCCGATGTACACCTCGGACTTCCGCTACATCGTCTGGGGCGAACTGGTCCGCACCGAGAAGGTCGACGCCAAACGCACCCCGCCGGCCGAACTCCGCTCCTGACGCCGCGTACGCGTGAGCCCCGGTATCCGTGTCGGATACCGGGGCTCACGCGTACGCGGGGCGGGGCCTACTGGCCGAACCAGCCGCCGCCCTGGGGCTTGTCCGTCTTCACCGTGACCACCTGGTTGGGCTGGCCCGGCTGACCCGCCTTCGGCTCCTGGTCCTTGATCAGCGCGTTGCCGTCGCCCGGACCGTCGACGTTGAGCTGGAAGCCGGCGGCCGCCAGGATGGCGCGCGCCGCGTCCACGGTCATGCCCGTGACCGGCGGGACGGGCGTCCCGGCCGGCTGCTGCGGGCCCTTGGAGACCTTCAGCGTGATCTGGACGTCCTTCGCCTGCGGGGTGTTGCCCGACGGAGTCATCCCGACGACGGTGCCCGCGGGCTGCTCCGAGTCGACGTCCTGCCGGCCCACGTTCGCGAACCCGAGCGTGGCCAGGTCCGCGGTCGCCTGGTTGACCTCACGGCCGACGACGTCCGGGAGCGTGGTCTGCTTCTTCTTGGACACGGTGATCGTGACCTCGGAGTTCTTCTCCGCCTTCGAGCCGCCGTCCGGGCTCTGGCGCAGCACCTTGCCCGACTCCTGCTCGGACTCCTCCGACTTCACGACGACCTTGAAGCCCTGGCCGCGCAGCCGCTCCTCGGCACGCGACTGGGACTGCTCGACGACATCGGGGACCTCGACCTGCGGGGCGCCCTCGGAGACGATGACGGAGACCGTCTCGCCGACGGCCATCTTCGCGGTCGGCGAGTACGCCGGCTCCTGGCTGCAGATCATGCCCTTCGGCTGGTCGCAGCGCTCCGAACCGCTCTGCTGCACCTTGACCTGCGAGTTCGTGGCGAGTCCGTTCGCGGCGTCCAGCGACTTGCCGACGAGCTGCGGGACCGGCACCTGGTCCGGGGTGTCCTTGGTGTCGAAGAGCGAACGGCCGATGAGGATCGCGCCGACGAGGACGAGGACCCCCGCGACGGCCAGCAGTATCGTCGAGGTGTTCGACTTCTTCTGCTGTCGGCGCCGGTCCGGGCGGTCGTCGTATCCGCCGTATCCGCCGTCGTCCCCGGGCATCGGGGCCATCATCGTGGTCGGAGCGCCCTGGGCGTCCGGGGCCTGGCGCAGCGCCGCCGTCGGCTGGTCCTCCGGCGGGTAACCGCCGTAGCCCGCGCCGTACGCCCCCGCGCCAAGGCCCGCGGCCGCCGCGACCGGCCGGCCGTCGAGGCAGGCCTCGATGTCCGCGCGCATCTCGTCGGCGGACTGGTAGCGGTAGTCGGGGTCCTTGACCAGGGCCTTGAGGACGATGGCGTCCATCTCGGGCGTGATCTCGGCGTCGAAGTTGCTCGGCGGCTGCGGCTCCTCGCGTACGTGCTGGTACGCGACGGCCACCGGCGAGTCGCCGATGAACGGCGGCCGGACCGTCAGCAGTTCGTACAGCAGGCAGCCGGTGGAGTAGAGGTCGGAGCGGGCGTCGACCTGTTCGCCCTTGGCCTGCTCCGGGGAGAGGTACTGGGCGGTGCCGATCACCGCGGCCGTCTGCGTCATGGTCATGCCCGCGTCGCCCATGGCGCGCGCGATGCCGAAGTCCATGACCTTGACCTGGCCGGTGCGGGTCAGCATGACGTTCGCCGGCTTGATGTCACGGTGCACGATGCCGGCGCGGTGCGAGTACTCCAGCGCCTGGAGGATGCCGACGGTCATCTCGAGCGTGCGCTCGGGCAGCAGCTTGCGCCCGGAGTGCAGCAGCTCGCGGAGCGTCGACCCGTCGACGTACTCCATCACGATGTACGGGATGGAGACCCCGTCGACGTAGTCCTCGCCGGTGTCGTAGACGGCGACGATCGCCGGGTGGTTGAGGGAGGCGGCGGACTGGGCCTCGCGGCGGAACCGGGCTTGGAAGGACGGGTCACGGGCGAGGTCGACCCGCAACGTCTTCACGGCGACGGTGCGGCCGAGCCGGGTGTCGTGCGCGAGGTACACCTCGGCCATGCCACCACGGCCGAGCACCGAGCCCAGCTCGTACCGGCCGCCGAGGCGACGCGGCTCTTCCATAGGTAATCCAGCCCTCTCCGTCTGTCCCGACCGCACCCGTGTGTGGTCCGGCGGTGTGTGCTGTTCGCGCATACGCTACCGGCCGCGGGGTGGCGCTTCGCCCGTAGACGGGCACCTGATACCCGACCGGTACACGCCCCGGCCCGCTCCCCGGAGGATTCCGGAACGGAACCTTCCCAGGTCGCGGCCCGTGTCGTGGTCCGCGGTCCGGTCCGGCGGGCCGTACGCCGTAACGTCGGTCACGATCCGGGCCGGAAGGTCCGGACTTTCCGAAAGGTCCGGAAAGTCCGGAAGGCCGGAACGTCAGCTTCCGCTCTTCACGACCGCCTTCATCACGGCCTTGGCGATCGGCGCCGCCAGACCGCCACCGGTGATGTCCTCACGGTTCGTGCCTTCCGAGTCCTCGACGATCACGGCGACCGCGACCGGGGAACCCTGAGCGCTCTTGGCGTACGCGATGAACCACGCGTACGGCCGCTTGGAGTTCTGCTCGCCGTGCTGCGCCGTACCCGTCTTGCCGCCGACCTTCATCCCGGGCATCCCCAGATCGGCGTTGGTGCCGGTACCGGTGCTGACGACGTTCTCCATCATCTGCTGGATCAGCTGGGCGTTCTTCTGCGAGACCGGGCGGCTCATCTCCTCCGGCTCGGTCTTCTTGATCAGCTCGGTGCTCGGCGCGCGCAGCTCGTCCACCATGTACGGCTTCATCAGCTTGCCGTCGTTGGCGATCGCGGCCGTCACCATGGCCATCTGCAGCGGGGTGGTCGCCGTGTTGAACTGGCCGATCGACGAGAGCGCGTTACCGCCGCGGTCGGCCTTCTTGTCGTACACCGAGGCCTCGGCGCGGACCGGCATGAACTGCTGCTCGTTGAAGCCGAACTTCTCGGCCGTCTCCACCATCTTGTCCCGGCCGACATCGTCGCCGAGCTTCGCGAACACCGAGTTGCAGGAGACCCGCAGCGCCTCGTTGAGGCTGGCGTTGGCGCAGCCGTTCGCGTGGTTCACCATCGGCTTGGTGGACAGCGGGATCTTCCAGCCCTCGGGCGTGTCGGTCGCCGCGTTGATGTCGGTGATCTTGCCGCTCTCCAGCGCCGCCGCGGCCGTCACGACCTTGAAGACGGAACCGGGCGGGTAGATCTCGCGCAGCGCGCGGTTCAGCTTGGGCTTGTTCTTGTCCTGCTCCAGCGCCTGCCAGGCCTTGGCGTCCTTGTCGTGGTAGCCGGAGAAGGAACCCGGGTCGTACGACGGGGTGGAGGCGAGCGCGAGGACCTTGCCGGTCGACGGTTCGAGGGCGACGACCGCGCCCGTCTTGGAGCCGAGGCCCTTGAAGGCGGCCTTCTGCGCGGCCGCGTTCAGGGTGGTGACGACGTCGCCGCCGCGCTTCTTCTCCCCGGTGAACATCGACAGGGTGCGGTCGAAGAAGAGCCGGTCGTCGTTGCCGGTGAGGATGCCGTCCTCGATCTTCTCGATCTGGCTGGCGTCGAAGGCCTGCGAGGCGTAGCCCGTCACCGGCGCCCACATCGGGCCGTCCACGTACGTCCGCTTGAACTGGTAGTACGTGTCGCCCGAGTTGGCGGAGCCGGTGATCGGCTTGCCGTTGACGATGATGTTGCCCCGCTCGCTGGCGTACCGCTCGATCTGCACCCGCTTGTTCTTCGGGTGCGCGTTCAGCTCGTCGGCGCGGACGTACTGGAGCCAGTTGTCCCGTACGAGAAGGGCGAGGACCAGCAGGCCGCAGAAGATCGCGACCCGGCGCAGCGGCTTGTTCACGGACGGACCACCTGGGTCATCTCGGCGTCGGGGTTCGGGGCGGGGGACGGCGCGGGGCGGCGCGCGGTGTCGCTGATACGGATGAGGATGCCGATCAGCGCCCAGTTGGCGATCACGGACGAACCACCGTAGGCGAGGAACGGCATCGTCATACCGGTCAGCGGGATGAGGCCCATCACACCGCCGGCGACGACGAAGACCTGGAGGGCGAACGCGCCCGACAGACCCATCGCGAGGAGCTTGCCGAACGGGTCGCGGGCCGCGAGGGAGGTGCGGACGCCGCGCTCGATGATCAGGCCGTACAGCAGCAGGAAGACCATGACGCCGGCCAGACCGAGCTCCTCGCCGACGGTGGCGAAGATGAAGTCGGAGTTGGCGGCGAAGCCGATGAGGTCGGAATTGCCCTCGCCCAGGCCGGTGCCGAGGATGCCGCCGGAGCCGAAGGACATCAGAACCTGCGTCATCTGGTCGCAGGCATAGGCCATGTTGGACCCCTCGGGGGCCGTCTTCAGGCACTCGAACGGGTCGATCCAGGCCGCGACACGGGACTGCACGTGGCTCGCCGTCGAGCCGACGGCCACGGCGCCCGCCACGGCCATCAGCAGACCCATGACGATCCAGCTGGTCCGCTCGGTCGCCACGTACAGCATGATCACGAACATGCCGAAGAAGAGCAGCGACGTACCGAGGTCGTTCTCGAAGACCAGGATGAGAAGGCTGACCGCCCAGATCGTGAGGATCGGACCGAGGTCACGGCCACGCGGCAGGTAGAGCCCCATGAAGCGGCGGCTGGCGAGGGCGAGCGCGTCGCGCTTCACCATCAGGTAGCCGGAGAAGAAGACCGCGAGGACCAGCTTGGCGAACTCGCCGGGCTGGATGGAGAAACCGCCGACGCGGATCCAGATCTTGGCGCCGAAGACGTCCGCGCCGAGGCCCGGGACGAGTGGCAGCAGCAGCAGGACGAGCGCCGCGACCATGGAGATGTACGTGTAGCGCTGGAGGACGCGGTGGTCCTTCAGGAGCAGCAGCACGCCCACGAGCATGGCGATGCCGATGGCCGAGTACATCATCTGGTTGGGCGCGGACGGGTTGAAGGTGCCGTACGAGCGCTTCGCCAGGTCGATCAGCCGCGGCGACTGGTCGAGCCGCCAGATCAGCACCAGGCCCATGCCGTTGAGCAGCGTCGCGAGCGGCAGCAGCAGCGGGTCCGCGTACGGGGCCCACTTGCGCACCACGAGATGCGCCACGCCCGCGAGGAGAGTGAGGCCGGCTCCGTAGCCGAGCATGCCGGCCGGTACCTTGCCGTCGATCGCCAGACCGACGTTCAGGTACGCGAACACCGGGATGACGACGGCGAAGGCGAGCAGCACCAGCTCGGTGTTGCGCCGGCTCGGCGCCTCGATGGCGCCGATGGTGGTCGTGTTGGTGACAACGCTCATGGTGGTGAAAGGCCCCCTACGGGTCTGCGGGTCTGCTTACTGCTTGCCGCAGTTCGAGGCCAGCTTCTGCTCCTCCGCGGACAGGGTCGGTCCCGGGGACGGCGTGGCCGCCTTGGACTTGTCGTCGCCGGTCGGCGGCTTGGGGCTCGCGTTCTCCGCGGTGTCCGCCGCCGCCTTGCGGCGCTGCTCGGTCTTCTTGCAGGCCGACGCCTGGAGCGACAGCTCGGCGATCCGCGTCTGAGCCTTGCCGAGGGTCCCGCCCGCGATGGTCTTCTCGACCTGCTTGCGCTGGTACGCGGGCAGGTACTTGAGTTCGATCTCGGGGTGGTCGCTCTCGACCTCCGACAGCTTCACCCAGCCCAGCTCCTGGCTGATGCCCTGGTACAGCGCCACATGGTCGTCCTTCGACCCCACGTAGTACTGCGTCTGCGTCCAGCGGTATCCGCCGTACAGACCGCCGCCGACGACGGCGAGGGCGAGCACGAGGAAGAACGAGCGCGTGAACCAGGTGCGGGCGGCCGAGCGCGGCTTGACGAAGTCCTCGTCCGTGTACGAATCGAACGAGCCCTGCGGGGGCATCCCGCCGTAGCCGTGGTCGTCGCCGCTGCCGGGCGGGCCGAAGCCGCCGGCCGGGGGCTGCTGGTGCGCCGGCCGGCCGAGCCCGGAGGCGCGGCCCGCGGGCGTGTGCATGGCGCCGCCGTCGTGCAGCTGCTGCTGGTTCTCGGCGACGGCACCCACGATGACCGGGGTGTCGCTGCTGAAGTGTCCGGAGAGGGTGTCACCGGCGTCGACATCGAAGACGTCGGCGATGATCACCGTGATGTTGTCGGGGCCGCCGCCGCGCAGCGCGAGCTGGATCAGCTCCTGCACGGTCTCCTGCGGGCCGTGGTAGCCCGCGAGCGTCTCCTCGAGGGTCTGGTGCGACACGACGCCGGACAGGCCGTCGGAGCAGACCAGATACCGGTCGCCGGACCGCACCTCACGGATCGACAGATCCGGTTCGACGTGGTCGCCGGTGCCGACCGCGCGCATCAGCAGCGAACGCTGCGGGTGCGTGGTGGCCTCCTCCTCGGTGATCCGGCCCTCGTCGACGAGCCGCTGCACCCAGGTGTGGTCCTGCGTGATCTGGGTGAGCACGCCGTCGCGCAGCAGGTACGCGCGCGAGTCGCCGACGTGCACGAGACCGAGGCGCTGACCGGTCCACAGCAGGGCGGTGAGCGTGGTGCCCATGCCCTCCAGCTGGGGGTCCTCCTCGATCATCATCCGCAGCTGGTCGTGGGCGCGGACCACCGCGGTGCCGAGCGAGGTGAGGATGTCGGAGCCGGGGACGTCGTCGTCGAGCGTCACCAGCGTCGAGATCACCTCGGACGAGGCGACCTCGCCGGCGGCCTGGCCGCCCATGCCGTCGGCGATCGCGAGCAGCCGGGGACCGGCGTAACCGGAGTCCTCGTTGCCCTCGCGGATCATGCCCTTGTGCGAGCCCGCGGCGAAACGCAGTGAAAGACTCATGCCCACCTGCCCTGTCGGCGCCGCCTGGGGGTGCCGCCGGTCTCGAGCCACACTGCCCACCCTCCGGTCGGGAGTCCGTGCCCGCCCTGGCCCGCTGCCCGGGCTGCCGCGCGCACGGCGATCCGGCCCGTCGGCAGGACCCTCCGGGCGCGCTCGCTCCGCTCGCACTTATTCATGATGTCGCACTACTTCCGCAGCTCGATGACGGTCTTGCCGATGCGGATCGGCGCGCCCAGCGGAATCGGTGTGGCGGTGGTGAGACGGGTCCGGTCGAGATACGTGCCGTTCGTGGACCCGAGGTCCTCGACGATCCACTGACCGTCCCGGTCCGGATAGATCCGGGCGTGCCGGCTGGAGGCGTAGTCGTCGTCCAGCACGATCGTCGAGTCATGGGCCCGGCCCAGCGTGATGGTCTGCCCCTGGAGGGCGACCGTCGTGCCGGTGAGGGTGCCCTCGGAGACGACGAGTTTGGTCGGGGCGCCGCGGCGCTGCCGCCCGCCCCCCGCGTTCTGCTGGGCACCCCGTTGCTGCGGGGGCGCGGCCTGGCGGCCGGCCTGTTGCGGCCGTGCCTCCTGGCGGCGGGAACCGCGCTGGGTGACCCGCGTGCCGAACAGGTCGCTACGAATGACCTGGACGGCCACGATGACGAACAGCCACAGAACGGCCAGGAAACCCAGCCGCATGACCGTCAGGGTCAGCTCTGACATTGCCCCCGCTTCACCCTTCGGCTTGCCGGTAAACGATGGTGGTGCTGCCCACGACGATCCGCGAGCCGTCGCGGAGCGTAGCGTGGGTCGTGTGTTGCCCGTCCACCACGATGCCGTTGGTGGACCCGAGATCCGCGATCGTCGAGGGCGTTCCGGTCCGGATCTCGCAGTGCCGGCGGGAAACGCCGGGATCGTCGATCCTCACGTCCGCGTCGGTGCTGCGGCCGAGGACCAGGGTCGGGCGAGAAATCTGGTGCCTGGTGCCGTTGATCTCGATCCAGCGCCGCGGCTGGCCGCCGCCGCCCGTGGTGGGGGACGGCGGACGGTGCGCGGGCATGGCCGGGGCGCCGGGCGGCGGGGAAGCCGGCATCGGCGGCGCGGCGGGAGACCGGGGCGGGTAGCCGTAGCCGCCGGGCGGCTGCTGCTGGCCGGCGGGAGGCTGCTGCTGCGAGGTGCTCGACGCGAGGGTGCGGCTGCGCACCCGGTACAGCCCGGTGTCGAGGTCGCCGGCCTTCTCCAGGTGGACCTTGATCGGTCCCATGAAGGTGTAGCGCTGCTGCTTGGCGTAATCCCTGACCAGGCCGGCGAGCTCGTCGCCGAGCTGGCCCGAGTAGGGGCTGAGGCGCTCGTAGTCCGGCGCGCTCAGCTCCACGATGAAGTCGTTGGGGACGACGGTCCGCTCGCGGTTCCAGATCGTCGCGTTGTTGTCGCACTCGCGCTGGAGCGCGCCGGCGATCTCTACGGGCTGGACCTCGGACTTGAACACCTTCGCGAAGGTGCCGTTGACCAGACCTTCGAGTCGCTGCTCGAACCTCTTCATGACTCCCATGGGGCACCTCCTCCGGCGCTGTCGTCCTGGTACTGCTTACTGATCGTATCCACGCGTCGGGAAATCGGCTGGTTCCCCTTCTCTGCCCTGTGGACGAGTGTCACCTCTCTCACAGACCTTCCGCAGACTTCGCAGACTTCGGCGGGCCTTCCCCACGGATCGTAGAGGGGGCCTGCGGACAGTGTCCCGCACCGGGGCCCCGAGCAGGAGGGCTCCCCGCACGTCGGCTGTCTCACCTTTCCCCGTACGCCGTCCCCTTCCTCCCGGTCCGCCGGCGGGCCGCTGTCGCTTCTTCCCTGCTTCTCCCCGTTTCCTCCCCCGGGACGCTCGGCCTCTCTCTCCGGTTTCCCCTGATTTCCGCCAGGGGCGTCCCTGACCTCCCCCTGACTCGTCCTCGCCTCCGGCTCTGTATTGATCCGTTGCGATCGGTCGTGATCCGTGACGTGATCCGTGTCGTGTCCCGGGCCTGCGGAGGCTCCGGGAGGGGGTCCGGACAACGGATGTGAATCCACCGCCTCCGACGTGCTAATCTTCAGATGTCGCCAGGCAAACGAACCGAAAGGTGAGGGAGCCGGGAGACCACCCAATGCGCGGGTGGCGGAATAGGCAGACGCGCTGGATTCAGGTTCCAGTGCCCGAAAGGGCGTGGGGGTTCAACTCCCCCCTCGCGCACAGATGAAGCGGTCGGCATCGTGAGATGCTGACCGCTTCTCGTTTTCCCGGACGTTCTCTTCCCGGAGCCGGGATGTCGTTTTCCCGCGGCGGGGGTGGCCGGCGGAGGGAGCCGGGCAGGCTCCCTCCGGACGTGGTGTCACTCGGCGGCGGAGCCCAGGGCGAGGCCGATGCGTTCGCCGTCCCAGCCGCCGGTGGGGGTGCTCCAGATGACGTGGACGTGGAAGACGTCGCGCAGCGTGCCCACGGACCAGGTCTCGGCGGGCGGTTCGGGCAGGACCAGGAAGAGCCGGTCGGCCGGGGCGGGCAGGGTGTGGTTGATCTCGAGCAGCCGGGTCGCGCCGGCGCGCAGGTCGGCGTACGTGGCGTGGCCGGCGCCGAGCGCCTCGTACAGGAAGAGGCCGTGCGGAGTGACGCAACTGACGTCGACGATCGCGGAGTCGGAGGGCTGGAGGTCGGCCCAGAGCAGGGAGGCCTTCAGGGCGTGGCGGACCGCCTCGTGCTTCTTGAAGGTGCGGTCGGTGCCGGCCGCCGTCTCCAGCAGGCCGAGGAGGCCCGCTTCGATGGTCGGCGTGGCCGCGGTGGCGGGTGTGGCGGGTGTGGCCGTCGTGGCAGGTGCGGCCGGGGAGGTGCCCGCGGTGGTCATGTCTGCGTTGTCCTTCTGCTCGGGGGCCGCGTCGTCGGGTGTCGTCGGGTCCGCCGCGGCGGCGGTACGGGCCTGAAGGGCGCGGCGCGCGTCGGCGAGGGGCGCCGCCCAGCCGGAGGCCGCCAGGTCCGCCGCGAGGCGGCCCGCGTCGAACGTGCCGTCCTTGAGGGCGCGGTTGGCCGTCGCGGCGAGGTCGCGCAGGGCGTTCAGGTCGTCCCGGTCGGGGTCGCCGAGCAGGTGCAGGACGTCGACCCAGTCGGCCTGGTCGCGGCGCAGGACGCGGTTGGCCATGCCCTGGAGTTCGGAGAGACGGCCGCGGGCGTCGGTCACCTCGCCCGCCGGGCCGGCCCCGTCGCTGTGCGCGGTGGGTGCGGTGGGCGTGGTGGGTGCGGTGGGCGTGGTGGGCGTGGTGGGCGCGGCGAGTTCGTCGAGGACGCCGAGTGCCTCGGCGTAGCGGCCCGCCATCCGTTCCGAGACGGGTGACCGGCCGCGCTGGTCGGCGGTGAGCACGGTCTGGTTCGACTCGTTGGCGAAGACCCAGCAGTCCAGCCGCTCGCCCCGGCGTGGCGGTACGGAGCCGTGGCGGACGGTGAGGACCAGGGGCCGGTCGAGGACGGGGGACAGCGGCCTGACCTTGTAGCGGCCGCCGGGGGCCCGGTCGACGACCTCGACCCGGATGTCCGTGCCGATGCGCGGAAGCCGTCCGGTCGGGTCTTCGGCCGGGTTCTCGGCCTGGCCCTCGGGTGCGGTCGGTGTCGGGGGCTCCGGGGGCTCCGGGGGTTCCACGGGGCGGGTCAGGGCCTCGGGGAGCGGGGCGGTGTGCAGGACGGTCAGGCTCTGGGTGCTGCGGGTGAGGGCCACGTACAGCTGGCGCAGTCCGGCCGGGCCGCGGTCGGCGATGGTGGCGGGTTCGACGACCAGGACGTGGTCGTACTCCATGCCCTTGGCCTGGGCGGCGGCGAGTACGGACACGGCCTCGCGGTGCCGTTCGCCGATGCCCTCGTCCTCGTCGATCCTGCGGGTGATGGCGTCCAGCCAGTCCGAGTCGTCGGGGACGATGACGGCGACGGACCGCGGGGTGCTGCCGTCGCTGGTGCCGACCAGGCGGGACACCTGGGCGACGGTGTCGTCGAGGAGCTTCCACGGCCCGGTCTCCAGCGTCCGTACGGCGTCCTCGCCCGCTTCCCGTACGGCCTGCGGGTAGGGCAGGCCGGGCGCGACGGCGTGCGCGAGCGGGGCGACGAACTCCATGATCTCGGCGGGGACGCGGTAGCTGGTGTGGAGTTCGGCCACGCGCCAGTCGCCGTCGTCGGACAGGAGCGCTCCGGTGCGGTCCCAACTCGCCGGGAGGTGAGGCCCGGTGGCCTGCGCCAGGTCGCCGAGCACCGTCATGGAGCCGCCCACCGCGCAGCGCCGGCGCAGGGCGCGGGCCTGCATGGGGGTGAGGTCCTGGGCCTCGTCGATCACGATGTGCCCGTAACGGCGCGGGGTGTCGCCGCTGACGAGGACGCGGAGTTCTTCGAGGCAGACGCGGTCGTCGAGGGTCCACGGGTCGGCGTCGGCGCTGGCGGCACGGGGACGCAGCAGGGCGGCCTGCTCGGTGTCGTCGAGGAGGCCGTCGGCGCAGGCGCGCAGGAGGTCGGGCGAGTCGTAGAGGGTGCGCAGGGCCTCGCGGGGACCGGGGGACGGCCAGACGCGTTCGACGAGGCGCTCGACCCGGCGGTTGCGTTCCAGGTCGCGGCGGATGGTGCCGGTCTGCCCGCGCCGGGGCGCGATCTCGGCGAGTTCCTGGAGGAGGCGGTCGACGAGGAGGCCGCGGAAGCGGTCGCGGCGTTCCCGGTAGGGGCCGTCGCCGCCGTGGGCCTGGTCGAGGAGGGCGAGGACCGCGGAGCGGGGGACGCGCAGGGTGGTGCTGCCGGCGGTGACGACGACGGCGGGTTCGTCGCCCTCGAAGGCGGGCGCGACGGTGAGGTCGTCGAGGGCTTCGGGCCGGTAGTCGTGTTCGACGCGGCGGCGCAGGACGGCCGCCATGCGGTCGTCGGACTTCACGATCCGGGCCCGCGGGGAGTCCGTGCCGCGGATCTCGCCCTCCCACAGGCGGTCCAGCTGGACGGTGTTGACGTCCCGGGTGCCGAGGGTGGGCAGGACCTGGCCGACGTAGTCGAGGAACCGCTGGTGGGGCCCGATGACGAGGATGTCCTGCGCCTTGAAGTGCGCGTTGTCGACGAGCCAGGTCACGCGGTGCAGGCCGACCGCGGACTTTCCGGTGCCGGGGCCGCCCTGGACGACGAGGATGTCCGCGGGGGAGCCGGTGACCAGGTCCATCTGGTCGCGGCGGATGGTCTCGACGATGTCGCGCATCCGGCCGCTGCGGGAGCGCTGGAGTTCGCGCAGCAGGAAGTCGTCGGGCTGGAGCGGCCGTTGGCGAACGCGTACGCGCCGGGCCAGGTCGCCGGGGGTCGGTACGGGGGTGGGTTCGGGTGCGGGCGTGGGCGCCGAGGGGGCGGGCGTGCGCGGTTTCGCGTGGGCCGGGGCGGGGACGGGCGCCTCGCCGGGACTCTCCGTACGGTCGCGGGTGTCGTCGTCGGACCGGCGGGGCTCGGGTACGGACGGCATGGAGGGCATGTCCGGTACGGGCGGCAGGTCCGGCACGGAGGGGTTGGCGGGTACGGCTCGGGCTGACGCGATCTCGTCGAAGTAGCCCTCGACGAGGCGCTGGACGCAGCGCAGCCGGCGTCGCAGGACCACCTCGCCCGGGCTCTCGGGCCGGGCCTCCGTCCACTTCTTCGCGAGCGGGCTGGTCCACAGCAGGACCACCGGCTCGTGCGCGGCGTCGTGCACGCTGCGGCGGCCGACGTACCAGGGGCGGGGTTCGGCTCCGGGTTCCTCGGGCGCGTCCACGCGCGCGAAGACGAGGGATTCGTCGCCGAGTCCCCCGTAGGCGGCGGCGCGTGCCTCCTGCGCGGCCCGGTTGGCGATGCCGTCCTTGCCGCTCGCCGAGGCACCGGCCGCCGAACTCCCGCTCAGTTCGGCCAGTTTCGCGGTGTAGCAGTCGTACGCGTGGTCCACCGCCCGCTGCTCGACGGCGAGGACCTCGTCCCGTGTGGTGGCGCCCATGTACGTCGTCCTCCCTGCAGCGCCGGAGGGCGGCTGCCCCGGGCCCGTGCACGTACCCCGCTGAAACAACTATCAGAGAGCGGATGGTGACGAACAGTCAGCACAACAGTTCTCGGGAACGGAGGGGGAGGTGCGGCGGAGGGAGGTGGCGGGAGGCGGTGCGTCTACGCCTCGGGGAGGGTGGTGTCGTCCGCCGAGTTGTAGCGCAGCAGGTAGGCGGCGAACGCGGCGAGGTCCTCGGCCGGCCAGTCCTTGAGGCGCTCCTCGTAGGCGGCGAGCCGGCTGGCCTGGGTCGAGGCGAAGACCTGGCTGCCCGCCTCGGTGGGGTGGAGCACCTGGACGCGGTGGTCGTCCGGGTCGGGCCGGCGTTCGATCAGGCCGAGCTTCTCCAGGCTCGCGATCTGGCGGCTGACCGTGGACTTGTCGAGCAGGTAGTGGGTCGCGAGGTCGGTGGCGCGGCAGCCCTTCCGGTCGTCGATGTGGGCCAGGATCGTGTACGAGACCAGGGGGAGCCCCGGGTGCAGCCGGGCCGCCGTGGCCCGGGCGCGGCGGGCGAAGGCCGTGAGTTCCCGCTGGATGGTGTCGAGGGAGACGTCCCGCGCGCCGGTGCTCATGGTGGCTCCTTGGTGCCGGGGGGCGGGGTGAGCGGCCGCTCCACCCATTTGGTTGTATAGTACAACGGATATTAAGTTGTAAAAGCCAACTATAGGAGGTTCGGGTGTCCACAGGACCGACTCCCCAGGGAGCGGTGCGCCACGTCCTCGGCCATCTGCTCACCCCGTTGCTGATGTGTCTCGGCATGGGGCTCGCCTACCTCGGTGCCTTCCACGCCCCGGACCCCCACGACCTGCGCGTCGACATCGTCGGCTCCGGGCCGCAGGCCCAGGTCCTCGCCCAGACCCTCCAGGACAAGGGCGCCGGCGCGCTCGACGTACGCACCGTCCCCGACCGCGCCGCCGCCACCACCGCGCTGCGCGAGCAGTCGAGCTTCGGCGCCTACCTGCCCGCCGGGCACGGCGGCGCCCCGGAACTCCTCGTGGCCTCCGCCGGCTCCGGCACCAGCGCCACGGCCGTCGAGACGGTCTTCACGCAGGTCGCCGCCGAGCAGGGCGAACCGCTGAAGGTCACCGACGTCGCCCCGGTCTCCTCGGGCGACCCCACCGGCCAGGGCATCTTCTTCCTGCTCGTCACCCTGAGCATCGGCTCCTACGCCTCGGTCGCCGTCATCGGCGGTGCCGGAGGCGTCCTGCCCATGCGGATCAGGGCCCTGCTCGCCGCGGGCATGTCCCTCGTCGTCAGCGTCGTCGGCACCGTCCTCGCCGGGCCCGTCTTCCACCTCGTCGACCACGGGCTCGCCGGGGTGTGGGCCATGTCCTGGATGTACTGCGCGGGCATCCTGATGATCGGCATCGGACTGCACACCTACCTCAAGCGCTGGACCACGCTCGGCGTGATGGTGCTGTTCGTGATGCTGAACTTCACCAGCTCCGGCGGCATCTACCGGCCGGAGCTCCAGCCCGGCTTCTTCGGCTCCCTGCACGCCTGGTGGAACGGCGCCGGCTTCGTCGAAGGCGTCCGCGGCCACGTCTACCTCGACGGCCACGGGCTCGGCGGCAACCTCCTCGTCCTGGCCCTGTGGGCCGTCGCCGGACTCGGCCTCACCTGCGTCGCCGCCCGGACCGAGGCGCGCCGCCGGGCCGCCGCGGTCCCGGAGGCCGGGAGTGCCGTGGTGGCCTCGGGAACGGTCGCCGGAGCGACTGCCGGAGTGACCCCCGGAGTGACCTCCGAAGTGACCGCCGGGGTGACTGCCGCCTCGGCCGCCGAAGCCGCCGAGGCGGAGGAGGAGATGGAGGAGACGGTCGCCGTCTGAGGCGGCTCCGCTCGTTGTCCACAGGCGGTTATCCACAGGGGAAGACGGGGTGCGGGCACCGGCTGTACCGTCTGGACCAGTCGCCGAAGACGATCACGTCGGGGCGGCGGACGACGGGCGAACGACGGGGGAGGACGTCCCATGGGCGACACCATGACGGCGGTACCGACAACGGTGCCGGGGCCGCGCGCGCAGACCCGCACGACGGGTGACGGCGGGCCGGTCCGCGTCCCGCACGTCCCGGGGTTCGCCCGGCGCGTCGAGGGCGCGGCCGGCACCGCGGCCGGTGCCTCCGCCAAGCAGCGGGGCAAGGCGCTGCGGGAGCGGGTCCCCCGCTCCGCGCACGCCACCCTGCTCCCCGTCGCCGGGCGCCTCGGCGCCGTCGGCGCCGTCGAGGAGTCCAGCCGGGACCGGGTGCCCGAGCTGACCCCGCTCCGCGTCGGACGCATGGCGGCCGGACCCTTCGCGTTCCTGCGCGGATCCGCCGGCCTCATGGCCCACGACCTCACCGGCTCCCCCGTCACGGGCGTCCCCGCCCAGATCTGCGGCGACGCCCACGCCGCCAACTTCGGGATCTACGGAGACGCCAGCGGGCGTCTCGTCATCGATCTCAACGACTTCGACGAGACCGTCGTCGGCCCCTGGGAATGGGACCTCAAGCGGCTCGCCACCTCCCTCGTCCTCGCCGGCCGCGAAGCCGGCGCCGACGAGGACACCTGTCGGGCCGCCGCCTTCGACACCGTCGGCGCCTACCGGCGCACCATGCGCCTGCTCGCCCGGCTCCCCGTCCACGACGCGTGGAACGCCATCGCCGACGAGGAACTCGTCTCCCACACCGACGCCCGCGATCTCGTCGGCACTCTCGAACGCGTCCAGGCCAAGGCCCGCAAGAACACCAGCGCCCGCTTCGCGGCCCGGTCCACCGAGGCCGTCGCCGAGGCGGAGGGCGGCGGCAGGCGCTTCGCCGACGCACCGCCCGTGCTGCGGCGCGTCGGCGACGCGGAGGCGGCCGCCGTCGCCACGGCCCTGGGCCCGTACCTGGAGACGCTCTCCGAGGACCGGCTGCCGCTCCTCGCCCGCTACGCCATCCACGATGTCGCGTTCCGCGTCGTCGGCACCGGCAGCGTGGGCACCCGCTCGTATGTGGTGCTGCTGCTCGACCACCGGGGCGAGCCGCTCGTCCTCCAGGTCAAGGAGGCCCGGCCGTCCGCCCTGCTGCCCCACCTGCCGGCCGTCGGCTTCACGGTGCCGGACGCCGGGCATGAGGGGCGGCGCGTGGTCCTCGGACAGAAGCGGATGCAGGTCGTCAGCGATCTGCTGCTCGGCTGGACGACGGTCCAGGGCCGCGACTTCCAGGTACGGCAGTTCCGCAACCGCAAGGGCAGCGTGGACCCGAACGCCCTGACCGCCGACCAGTTCGACGACTACGGCCGCATGACCGGTGCCCTGCTGGCCCGTGCCCACGCCCACAGCGCGGACCCGCGCCTGATAGCCGGCTACTGCGGCAAGAACGAGGAACTCGACGACGCCGTCGCGTCCTTCGCCGTCACCTACGCGGACCGGACCACCGCGGACCACGCCGACATGCTGGCGGCCATACGGACCGGCCGCATAGCCGCCGAGACCGGAGTCTGACGACGGCCGACGGGCGCCCCGGGCGCCCCGGACGGGCCTGCCGACGATGGTCGCGCGACCGTTCCGGCGCGCGGTCGGGCGGTGGTCGCGCGACCGGTCGGGCGGGTGGTGTGCGGTGCCTGACGCCCACGGACGCTGCGCCGCGCCTGCCACCCGGCTGGCCTCTGCCGCAGACGGCTCGGCAGGGGTGTCCGGCGACGGCGCTCCGCGCGCGGTGGCACGGCGGGGACGTTCCGTGCCGCGGTCCCGTGCTGTCGTCCCGCGTGGCGGTCCGGCACCGGGCGAACGAGCTTCACGAAAAATCGGGGGGAGGGGGAGGGAGGGGAGGGGGGAGGGCCCCCGAAAAGGGCCGTAGGGTGGTCCGGACGAGCCGGATCGAGAACGTGGGCAGGCGTGGACGTGAGCGTGGACCAGGGCGTGAGTGGCGAGTCCGACGAGCGGCCCGAGGCACGGCTGGAGAAGGCCGTACGGGTGGCCGAGCAGGCCCTGATCGAGTTCGAGATCGCGGTCGAGACCTTCCGGGTCGAGGTGGAGAACTTCTCCCGGCTGCACCACCAGCGGCTCGGCCCCGTGTACGCGCGCCTCGACGAGCTGGACGCCCGGATCGCCGAGGCCACGGCGGCCCGCACCGGGGACCCGGAGGACCTGCGGCGGGCGCAGGAGGCGCGCGCCGCCGCGGCGCCGCTGCCCGGCGTCGAGGAACTCCTCCACGAGTGGATCGACTCCGAGGGCCTGTCCGAGGAAGCCGCCGCGATGCTCACCGACCGCCCGGTGCAGCCCCCGAAGCGGGTCCGGCCGTCCGACGAGGTCCGCAAGCTGTACCGCGACCTGGTGCGGCAGGCCCACCCGGACCTCGCGAGGGACGAGACCGAGCGCCGCCGGCGCGAGGAGTTCGTCACCCGCGTCAACGCGGCCTACGCGCGCGGCGACGAGAACCAGCTGCGCGCCCTGACCGAGGAGTGGGCGGCCGGCCCCGTGCCGGAGATGCGGCTCAGCGAGAGCGAGGAGCTGTACGCGCGCCTCGAGTGGCTGTCCGAGCGCAAGGAGATGCTGTCGCGGGTGGCGCGCGAGCTGGAGGAAAGCGGCATCGGCGCCATGCTGCGGATGGCGCCCGACGACCCGGACCGGCTCCTCGAAGAGATCGCCGAGCAGCTGCGGGCCCAGGTCGCCGAGCGCGAGGCGGAGCTCGCCGGGCTCGTGCAGTAGGTTCGTGACCAGTGCGCCCGTGAGCGGCGCGACGTTGCCGAGGGAAGGCCTGGACCATGAATTTCGCCCCGCTGCCGTCGGTCGACGCGGCCTCCGTTCCGGCCGACGCCCTCGTGCTGGACGTCCGTGAGGACGACGAGTGGGCGGCCGGTCACGTCGAGGGCGCGCTGCACGTGCCGATGAGCGACTTCGTGGCCCGCTTCGACGTGGTGAGCAAGGCGGTGGGCGACGGCCGCAGGGCGTACGTGGTGTGCCGGTCCGGCCGCCGGTCCGCGCAGGTCACGCAGTACCTGGTCGGCCAGGGCATCGACGCCGTGAACGTGGACGGCGGCATGCAGGCCTGGGACGGTGCCGGGCGCCCGATGGTGACGGACGGCGGCAGCCCCGCACAGGTGCTGTAGCGGCTTTCGGCCCTTCGTGGGCCGGTCAGGCGAAGGGGTGGGCGGCCAGGAGGTCGCCCAGTTCCTCCTCGTGCCGTGCGGCCGGGCCGAGGGACAGTTCGAGGTACTTGGCCCAGGCGTGGTAGCGGTGCAGCACGTAGTCGGTGTCGGCGCCGAAGCCGCCGTGCAGGTGCTGGGCGGTCTGGACGACGCGGCGCACCCCTTCCGCCGCCCAGATCTTGGCGACGGCGATGTCCGCGGCGGCGGGCAGCGCGGTGGTGGCGCCGGACGCCAGCCGCCAGGCGGCCTGCCAGAGGGTGACGTCCATGGCGCGCAGATCGATGTAGCGGTCGGCTGTCTGGACGGCGACGGCCTGGAACGTGGCCACGGGATGCCCGAACTGCTCGCGTCGGCCCGTGTATTCGCTGGTCATCGCGAGGACCTGTTCGCCGAGTCCGAGGGCGAGGGCGCAGGTTCCGGTGGCGAGGAGGCCGTGCAGCCAGGACCAGGCGCCGTCGGTGTCGATGACGTCGTCGGGGCCGAGCCGGACATCGGTGAGGCGGAGGTCGGCGAGCAGTTCGCCGTGGGTGCCGTACTGGTCGGCCAGGGTGAGTCCGGTGTGGTCGCCGGGCACCAGGGCGACGACGGTACGGCCGTCTGGGGTGTGCGCGGGGACGGCGATGCGGTCCGCCCGGTGGGCCCAGGGAACGGCGCTGGTGTGCCCGTCGAGCGTCCAGCCGGTGGTGTCGCGGCGGGCGGTGACGGCGAGTGGTGCCGGGTCGTGGCCGGTACGGCCGTGGGCGGCGGCGGTGAGGACGAGTTCGCCGCGCGCGACGCGGGGCAGCAGGTCGGCGGCGGTCGCGGCCGGGCCGTACCGCTGGAGGGTGAGGGCGACCGCGCCGGTCTCCAGCAGGGGGACGCGGGCGAGCGCCCGCGCGGATGCGCGCAGCACGATGCAGAGCGCGATGGGGTCGAGGCCCGAGCCGCCGTGGGCGGGGTCGACGACGAGGCCCAGCAGGTCGGTGGCGGCGAGGTGGGCCCACAGGGCACGGTCGAGGTCGTCGGCGACGGCGCCCGGTGTGAGAGCGGGGCTGGGTACGGCGTCGGGGGCGATGTCGGCGAAGACGGCCTGGGCCGTTTCGGCGGCGGCCTGTTGTTCTTCGGTGAAGGTGAAGTCCACTGTCCTGCCCTTCCCTTGGCTGCCCCGGCTCGGGATCCGGCTGATCCGACGGAATCGGATCTGACGGATCGTCAAGATAGGGCAGCCGCAGGCGGAAGGGAATGGGCGGGCAGGCGCGGCGGTGGTCGGCCGGCGGCCGGTCAGCGGTCGAAGTCGAGCTCGACGTCCGGGGTGGCGGGGTGGGACTGGCAGGCCAGGACGTAGCCGGCCTCGGTCTCCTCGGGCTCCAGGGCGAAGTTGCGGTCCATCCGTACCTCGCCGGAGACGAGGAAGGCGCGGCAGGTGCCGCAGACGCCGCCCTTGCAGGCGTACGGGGCGTCCGCCCGAGCGCGCAGCACCGTTTCGAGCAGCGTTTCGCCTTGCTGGACGGGCCAGTTGCCGGACCGGCCGTGCAGGGTGGCGGTCAGCGTGGCGTCGGCGGGGGCGTTCGCCGCGGGGGCCGGGGCGGGGGCCGAGCCGTCGTCGACGTGGAAGATCTCCTGGTGGACCCGGGAGCGGTCGACGCCGAGGTCGCGCAGGGCCTGCTCGGCGCTCTGGACGAGGCCGAACGGGCCGCACAGGAACCAGCCGTCGATCGCGTCGACGGGCAGCAACGCGGGCAGCAGGTCGGTGAGCCGTGCGTGGTCGAGCCGTCCGGAGGGGAGCCCGGCCTGCTGTTCCTCGCGGGAGAGCGCGGTGACGAGCTGGAAGCGGTCGGGGAAGCGGTCCTTCAGCTCCGCGACCTCGTCCAGGAACATCGTGGAGGCCGCGGTGCGGTCGCTGCGGACGAGGCAGAAGCGGGCCTCGGGTTCGCGGGCGAGCAGGGTGGCGGCCATCGAGAGCACCGGGGTGATGCCGCTGCCGCCGACCACGGCCGCGAAGTGTCCGGGGCGCGGGGCGAGGACGAAGCGGCCGGTGGGTTCCATGACGTCGACGGTGTCGCCGACGGTGAGTTCCTTGAGCGCGTACGTGGAGAACTCGCCGCCGTCGACCAGCCGGATGCCGACCTTCAGGGCCGGGGGCTCGCCGTCGGCGGGGGCCGGGGCGCAGATCGAGTAGGTACGCCGGATCTCCTCGCCGTGCTGTCCGGAGCGGCGCAGGGCGAGGTGCTGTCCGGGGGTGTGGCGGTAGGCGTCGCTCAGCTCGGGCGGGACGGTGAAGGTCACGGCCACGGAGTCGTCGGTGAGCTGCTCGATCTCGCTCACCCGGAGCGGATGGAATCCGGCCCGTCCGGTGCTGGGGGTCGGCATCTACAACTCCTTGAAGTGGTCGAACGGTTCACGGCAGGCGGCGCAGCGGCGCAGCGCCTTGCACGCGGTGGAGGAGAAGCGGCTGAGGAGTTCGGTGTCGGTGGAGCCGCAGTGGGGGCAGCGGATGGCGAGGGTGAGCGGGACGGGTCCGCCGGCCGGGCCCTGGGGCCGGGGCGGGGCGATGCCGAACTCGGCGAGTTTGCGGCGGCCTTCCTCGCTGATGTCGTCCGTGGACCAGGCGGGGGTGAGGACGGTGACGACGGAAACCTCGGGTATGCCGTGCTCGTGGAGGGCGTGCTCGATGTCGGCGGACATCGCCTCGACGGCCGGGCAGCCGGTGTACGTCGGGGTGAGGTCGACCTGGACCCGGCCGGGGCCCTTGAGGTGCACGCCGCGCACGACGCCGAGGTCGGCGAGGGTGAGGACGGGCAGCTCGGGGTCGGGGACGGCGCCGGCGATCCGGGCCAGCTCCGCTTCGAGTGCGGTCGGGGCGATGGCGGGGTCGTGGGCGGTGGTCACCAGGACGCTCCGGGGTGACTGCGGTGCAGGTGCTGCATTTCGGCGAGCAGGCGGCCGAACGGTTCGGTGTGCAGTCCCTGGCGGCCGGCGCCCGCGCTCCAGGCGCCGGTGCGGGCGCCGGTGGGCACGGTGAGCGTGGCCCGTTCGAGGACGGCGCCGACCGAGTCGAGCCAGGCGCGCTCCATCGCCTCGGTGTCGAGGGCGAGGCCGTCGAGCGGCTGGAACAGCTCGCCCGTGTAGCGCCACAGGGCGTCGCAGGCCCGCTGCATCCGGTGGTGGCTCTCGTCGGTGCCGTCGCCGAGGCGCAGGGTCCAGTGTTCGGCGTGGTCCTGGTGGTAGGCCACTTCCTTGACGGCCTTGGCGGCGAGTCCGGCGAAGGGGCTGTCGCCCGCGGCCAGTTCGGCGTAGAGCAGCCGCTGGTAGGTGGAGAAGTACAGCTGCCGGGCGATGGTGTGGGCGAAGTCGCCGTTGGGCTGCTCGACGAGCTGGCAGTTGCGGAAGGCGCGCTCCTCGCGGAGGTAGGCCAGTTCGTCCTCGTCGCCGACGAGGGAGAGCAGGACGCGGGCCTGGCCGAGGAGGTCGAGCGCGATGTTGGCGAGGGCGACCTCCTCTTCGAGGACGGGGGCGTTGCCCGCCCATTCGCCCAGGCGCTGGGCGAGGACGAGGGCGTCGTCGCCGAGGGGGAGCGCGGCGGCCGGGACGGAGGGCGCGTCGGTGGTGGTGGCGAGTCCGGGACTGGTCACAGGTGCTTCACCCCGTCCGGGATCTCGTAGAAGGTGGGGTGCCGGTAGGCCTTGTCGGCGGCGGGCTCGAAGAAGGGGTCCTTCTCGTCCGGGGAGGAGGCGGTGACGGCGCTGGAGGGGACGACCCAGATCGACACGCCTTCGCTGCGGCGGGTGTAGAGGTCGCGGGCGTTGCGCAGGGCCATCTCCGCGTCGGGCGCGTGGAGGCTGCCGGCGTGGGTGTGGGACAGTCCGCGGCGCGAGCGCACGAACACCTCCCACAGCGGCCATCCGTCGGTGGTCATGCCCGTGCCTCCCCGTTCTCGTGCGCGTTCGTGTGCTGCTGGTGCTTGCCGGCGTACGCCGCGGCGGCGTCTCTGACCCACGCGCCGTCCTCGTGGGCCTGGCGCCGCGTGGTCAGCCGCTGGTCGTTGCAGGGCCCGTTGCCCTTGAGGACGTCCCAGAACTCGTCCCAGTCGATGGGGCCGAAGTCGTAGTGCCCGCGCTCCTCGTTCCACTTCAGGTCGGGGTCGGGGAGGGTGAGGCCGAGGGACTCGGCCTGCGGGGCGGCGATGTCGACGAAACGCTGCCGCAGCTCGTCGTTGGAGTGCCGCTTGATCTTCCAGGCCATGGCCTGCGCGGAGTGGGTGGACGCGTCGTCCGCCGGACCGAACATCATCAGGGAGGGCCACCACCAGCGGTCCACCGCGTCCTGGGCCATGGCGTGCTGGGCCTCGGTGCCGCGGGAGAGGGCGAGCAGCGCCTCGTATCCCTGGCGCTGGTGGAAGGACTCCTCCTTGCAGACCCGGACCATCGCGCGGGCGTACGGCCCGTAGGAGCAGCGGCACAGGGGGACCTGGTTGGTGATCGCGGCGCCGTCCACGAGCCAGCCGATGGCGCCGACGTCGGCCCAGGTCAGCGTCGGGTAGTTGAAGATCGACGAGTACTTCTGGCGGCCGGAGTGGAGCTTGTCGAGCAGCTCGTCGCGGCTGGTGCCGAGGGTCTCGGCGGCGCTGTACAGATACAGGCCGTGTCCGGCCTCGTCCTGCACCTTGGCCATGAGGATCGCCTTGCGCCGCAGGGAGGGCGCGCGGGTGATCCAGTTGGCCTCCGGCTGCATGCCGATGATCTCGGAGTGGGCGTGCTGGGCGATCTGGCGGATCAGACCCGTGCGATACGCGTCGGGCATCCAGTCGCGCGGCTCGATGCGCTCGTCGGTGGCGATGGCGGCGTCGAACACCGCCTCCAAGGCGGCCTGGGGCACCTCTGCCCCCTCCGTCGCCGTCGTCTCTGCCGTACCTGCGGTCATCGGACCCCCTACCGACCGATCGTTCGGTTGAATGACTTCAATGGTCGTTCGGGGGCCCGTATGGTGTCAACCTCTGTGGATAACTCCTTGGGCCGAGTGGGGAACGGGGCGCGATGGGCGCGTACGACAACGACGCTGACGACGCTGCGGCTGCCGGGAAAGCGGCGGCGGACACGGAATCGGGCCCGCCCGGTCCGGACGGTGTGCCCGAGCAGACGACCGCCGCCGCTCAGGCGCCGCCCAAGCCACCGGAGCCGCCCGTACTCCCACCGCCCGCGCCTGCTCCCGCTTCCGAGCAGGCCGCTCCGGCCGGACGCCGGGGCCCCGGGATCGCCGGGCTCTCGACGCGGTACCAGGTCGTCGCCGCCGTCGCCCTCGCCGTTGTCGGCGTCTTCGGCTGCGTCCACCTCGCGATGGTCTTCCTGCACGTCGCGCCCTTGAACACGCTCACCAAGCAGCACGGGACGGCCGTGGACGACTGGATCTACCCCGAGCTGGAACAGAACTGGAAGCTCTTCGCTCCCAACCCGCTCCAGCAGAACATCGCCGTCGAGGCCCGCGCCCAGATCCGCGGCGCGGACGGCACCCGCCGCACCACCGGCTGGATCGGCCTCACCGCCCAAGACACCGAGCGGATCCGCGGCAACATCGTCCCCAGCCACACCGAGCAGAACGAACTGCGCCGTGCCTGGGAGTTCTTCCTCAACTTCCACACCGAGGACCAGCTCCCGAACGGCCTGCGCGGCGAGCTGTCCGAGGGCTATCTGCGACGGATCGTGATCTCCCGCCTCGACGAGCGGGAACTCGGCGGCACCGTCCAGAAGATCCAGGTGCGCTCGGTGACCCGGGCCGTCCCCGCCCCCGCGTGGAGCACCGAGAAGATCGACACCCGCCCCGTCCACCGCACCTACCGATGGTGGTCGATCACCGACGCCGACCGGCCCGCCTTCGCCGCCGAAGCCGGGGCGGAAGCCGGCACCGGCACCGGAACCTCCACCGCCCGGACGGAGACCGCCGCCCGATGAGCCACCCGTCCGCTCCCCCGTCCCCCGCCCCCGCGCCCGCGCCCCGCCGGTCCGCCGACCGCCGTCTCGCCGCCGCCGTCCAGAAGGTCACCGCGCACGCCCTCGGCCCGTACCAGACGGCGGTCATCCGGATCGGCTTCTCCCTCACCTGGCTGCTGTTCCTGTTGCGCGAATGGCCGCACCGCCAGGAGCTGTACGGACCCGACAGCCCCTGGTCCTGGGAGATGGGCCGGCGGCTGATCGCCGAGAACCACTCCTTCACCGCGCTCATGTGGTCCGACGGCCGGCTCTGGTTCGAGATCGTCTACGGCCTCGCCGTGCTCTCCGCCGTCCTGCTGCTGCTCGGCTGGCACACCCGCGCCGTCTCGGTGCTCTTCATGGCCGGGGTGCTGTCCCTGCAGAACCGCTCCATCTTCATGGGCGACGGCGGCGACAACGTCGTCCACCTCATGGCGCTCTACCTGGTCTTCACCCGCTGCGGACAGGTCTGGTCGCTCGACGCCCGGCGCGCCGCCCGCACGCGCGCGCGTGCGGCAGCGGAAGGTCTGCCCGAGGAGAGCGTGGGCGGCGGCCCCGTCGGCCCGCTGCTGTGGATCGTGCTCGGCGGCTTCCTGATGGCCGCCACCTGGTTCTCCGACGTCAGCGGCGAGGGCTGGCTGCTGCTCCTGCTCTGGGTGCTGTGGCTGGGCCAGGCACTGTGGTGGCTGGTGGGCCGGTACGCGCCCGGCGAGCCGCGCACCCTGCTCGACGTGATCGCCAACCTGGCCCACAACGCCACCCTCGTCGTGATCATGGCGGAGGTCTGTCTGATCTACGCCACGGCCGGCTGGTACAAGGTCCAGGGCTCGCGCTGGCAGGACGGCACCGCGCTCTACTACCCGCTCCAGCTCGACTACTTCTCCCCCTGGCCCGCCCTCTCCGACCTGATGGGGAGCAGCGGGACGCTGGTGCTCCTGGTGAGCTACGGCACCGTGATCGTCCAGGTCGCCTTCCCGTTCACGCTCTTCCACCGCAGGATCAAGAACGTGCTCCTGGCCATGATGATGCTGGAGCACGCCGGCATCGCCCTGCTGCTCGGGCTGCCGTTCTTCTCGCTCGCGATGATCACCGCGGACGCGGTCTTCCTGCCCACGGTCTTCCTGGTGTGGCTGGGCGGCCGGGTCGCGTGGGGCCGGGACCGGCTGCTGCGGCGCCCGCCTGCCGCGGCGGATGGCGGCGACCCGGGAGACCCGGGACACGCGGACGCGCCGGGCGTCCGGCTGCCGGGGCAGAGCCGTACGGATGAGGGGACCGGACCCGGCCCCCGTACCCTCGTCGGGTGAGCACCACCGAAGAACAGCCGATCCAGTACGACGAGGGCTTCGGCCCCGAGATCGGCGTCGGCCCGCATCCGCGGCCGTGGCCCGAGGGCGAGCGCTACGACCCCGAGCTGCTGGCCGGGGGCGACCGGCGCAACGTCGTCGACCCGTACCGCTACTGGACGCGCGAGGCGATCGTCGAGGACCTGGACACCCGCCGCCACGACTTCCACGTGGCGGTGGAGAACTGGGGCCACGACTTCAACATCGGTTCCGTGGTGCGCACCGCCAACGCCTTCCTGGCGAAGGAGGTGCACATCGTGGGCCGCCGCCGCTGGAACCGGCGCGGGGCGATGGTCACCGACCGCTACCAGCATGTGCGCCACCACGCGGACACGGCGGAGCTGACCGCCTGGGCGGCCGCCGAGGACCTGCCGATCATCGGCATCGACAACCTGCCCGGCGCGGTGCCGCTGGAGCGGACCGTGCTGCCGCGCCGCTGTGTGCTGCTGTTCGGGCAGGAGGGCCCCGGGCTCACCGAGGAGGCCCGCGCGCACGCGTCGATGACCTGCTCGATCGCCCAGTTCGGCTCGACCCGATCGATCAACGCGGGCGCCGCCGCGGCCGTCGCCATGCACGCGTGGGTGCAGCGCTACGCCGACATCCCGGAAGGCCCCGCCGGAGCGTAGCGCCCGCGTACAGGCCCGGAAACGGCGTCGTGCCCCCGGGGAGGCCGGGGGCACGACAGAGGAGCGTCCGGGAAACGTCAGGCCTGGCGGCGGACCTCCACCACCCGGAAGCGGTTGGACACGAAGGCGCCGTCGCACAGCGCCGCGTTCGCCGCCGGGTTGCCGCCCGAGCCGTGGAAGTCGGAGAACGCGGCCGTCTGGTTCACGAAGACCCCGCCCGTCAGGTTGAGCGAGAGCTGTGCCGACTCCTCCAGGCAGACCTCCTCGACGGCCCGCTCGGTCTCGGCCGAGGTGGTGTACGCGCCGACCGTCATCGCGCCCTTCTCGCGGACCGTGCGGCGCAGCAGCTCCAGCGCGTCGGCGGTCGAGTCGACCGAGACGGCGAAGGAGACCGGGCCGAAGCACTCGGAGAAGTACGCCGCCTCGCTGTCCGGCTTGGAGCCGTCCAGCTTCACGATGACCGGCGTGCGCACGACGGCGTCCGGGAAGTCGGGGTTGGCCACCTCGCGGGAGGCCAGCGCCACCTCGCCGAGGCCCGCGGCCGCCTCCAGGCGCGCCTTCACGTCGGGGTTGACGAGGGCGCCGAGCAGCCCGTTCGCCCGGGCGTCGTCGCCGAGCAGACCGCTCACGGCGGCCGCGACGTCGGCGACCACCTCGTCGTAGGACTTCGGGCCCTGGTCGGTGGTGATGCCGTCGCGGGGGATCAGCAGGTTCTGCGGGGTGGTGCACATCTGGCCGCTGTACAGGGACAGCGAGAAGGCCAGGTTGCCGAGCATGCCCTTGTAGTCGTCGGTGGAGTCGACGACGACCGTGTTGACGCCGGCCTTCTCCGTGTAGACCTGCGCCTGGCGGGCGTGGGCCTCCAGCCAGTCGCCGAAGGCGGTCGAGCCGGTGTAGTCGATGATCCGGACCTCGGGGCGGACGGCCAGGGTCTTGGCGATGCCCTCGCCGGGACGCTCGACGGCCAGCGCCACCAGGTTGGGGTCGAAGCCGGCCTCGGCGAGCACCTCGCGGGCGATCTTGACAGTGAGGGCCAGCGGGAGCACCGCGCGCGGGTGCGGCTTGACCAGCACCGGGTTGCCGGTGGCGAGGGAGGCGAACAGGCCCGGGTAGCCGTTCCAGGTCGGGAAGGTGTTGCAGCCGATGACGAGGCCGATGCCGCGGCCGACCGCCGTGAACTCCTTGCTGAGCTCCAGCGGGTCGCGCTTGCCCTGCGGCTTG
Source organism: Streptomyces laurentii (assembly GCF_040635425.1). Classification (NCBI taxonomy): domain Bacteria; kingdom Bacillati; phylum Actinomycetota; class Actinomycetes; order Kitasatosporales; family Streptomycetaceae; genus Streptomyces; species Streptomyces laurentii. The sequence continues at coordinate 89,626 of NZ_JBEYHT010000019.1, forward strand.
GACCAGGCGGCGCGGCCGGCCGGGGTGCGGGTCTGCTCCTCGTACGCGTACGCCACGGCCTCCAGGCCGCGGTCCTGCGCGTGCGGGCCGCCGGCCTGGAACGCCATCATGAACGCCTGGCCGCTGGTGTGCATGACGGCGTGGGCGAACTCGTGCGTGCGGGCCGAGATCCGGGCGAGGATCTCCAGGGACACCAGGGCACGGGTCTCGGGGCCGGCGTCGCGCCACGCGGCCATGCCGGCGCGCATCGCGGGGAGCAGCACGTCGAGGTCGGCGTGCGGGTACTCGACGCCGAGCTCCGGGCCGTACGGCGAGGTCTCGGCACCGGTCCAGCCGTCGGTGCCGGGCTGGTCGAGCTCGAAGCGCTTGCCGAGCAGGCCCTGGTAGGCGGCGAGGCCGGCGGCGGCGTCCAGCGAGCCGTTCTCCCCGTAGGCCTTGGGGTGCTCCGGGTGCGGTGACCAGTAGGCGCGGGTGCGGATGGTGGCGAGGGCCTGATCGAGAGTGGACCGGTGCTTCTCGGCCAGAACGTCGGTGGTCAGCTGAGTGGTGGCCATGAATGGACCAACTCCTCGTCGAGCTGGGCAGGGAGACGCGTACGGAGTTAGAGTAACCGAACGATCGGTCGGGACAAGGGGGTCCGTCGATCCTGTGGAAAACCCATCGGGGAGGATCACTCCTATGAGCGCCAACACGACGGTCCAGGGGAGCGACGCGGCGCCGGCCGACGGAGCCGGACCTCTCGCCCCGGACACCGGCCCGCGCGTGGACTCCGGCGCCGCGCCGGGCCTTTCACCTGGCAGTACGGTCGCCGTGGTCGGTACGGGCACCATGGGCCAGGGCATCGCCCAGGTCGCCCTGACCGCCGGTCATTCCGTACGTCTGTACGACAGTGCGCCCGGTCGGGCGGAGGAGGCCGTGGCCGCCGTCGCCGGCCGGCTGGAGCGGCTGGTCGCCAAGGGCCGGCTCGGCGCGGCGGAGCGCGACGCGGCACTCGACCGGCTGCACCCGGCCGCCGAACTCGCCGGTCTCGCGGACGCCGCCCTGGTCGTCGAGGCGATCGTCGAACGGCTCGACGTCAAGCAGGGGCTCTTCGCGGACCTGGAGAAGGTCGTCGGCGACGACACGGTGCTCGCCACCAACACCTCCTCCCTCTCCGTCACCGCCATCGCGGGCGGCCTGCGCCGCCCCAGCCGGTTCGTCGGCCTGCATTTCTTCAACCCGGCCCCGCTGCTGCCGCTCGTCGAGGTCGTCAGCGGCCACGCCACCGACCCGGACACCGCCACGCGCGCGTACGAGACGATGCGAGGCTGGGGCAAGACGCCGGTGCGCTGCGCGGACACCCCGGGCTTCATCGTGAACCGGATCGCCCGCCCCTTCTACGCCGAGGCGCTGCGCGTCTTCGAGGAGGGCGGCGCCGACCCGGCCACGATCGACGCGGCGCTGCGCGAGTCCGGCGGCTTCAAGATGGGTCCCTTCGAGCTGACCGACCTCATCGGCCAGGACGTCAACGAGGCCGTGACCCGCTCGGTGTGGGAATCCTTCTTCCAGGACCCCAAGTTCACGCCCTCGCTCGCGCAGCGGCGGCTCGTCGAGTCGGGCCGGCTCGGCCGCAAGTCGGGGCACGGCTGGTTCCCGTACGCGGAGGGCGCCGAGCGCCCCGAGCCGCACACCGCGCCGCCCGCCGAGGCGCCCGCGCGGGTCACGGTGCGAGGGTCGCTCGGACCCGCCGAGCCGCTGGTGGAGCTGTTCGAGGCCGCCGGGATCACGGTGCGGCGCACCACCGGGGACGGGTACGTCGAACTGCCCGGAGGGGCCAGGCTCGGCCTCGCGGACGGCGAGACGTCCTTCGAGTACCGCAAGGACGACGTCGTCTCCTTCGACCTGGCGCTCGACTACGCGGCGGCGAGCCGGATCGTCCTGTCGGCCCGCGAGGGGATGGATCCCGACATCCTCGCGGAGGCCGTGGGGCTCTTCCAGGCACTGGGCAAGAAGGTCTCCGTGATCGGCGACGTGCCGGGCATGATCGTGGCCCGTACGGTCGCGATGCTCGCCGACCTCGCCGCCGACGCCGTGGACCGGCGGGTCGCCACCGCCGAGGACGTGGACACGGCGATGCGACTGGGCGTCAACTACCCGGCGGGCCCACTGGAGTGGGCGGCGCGCATCGGGCACAGGCGCGTATGCGACCTGCTCGGCGCGCTGCACGACCGTTACCCGACCGGACGCTACGCGCCCTCGCTCGCCCTCGCGCGGCGGGGCTTCGACGAGGGTGCGGAGGAGCAGTCATGACCACCGCGCGACGCGACACGTACACCCCCGAGACGCTGCTCTCGGTCGCCGTCCAGGTCTTCAACGAGCGTGGCTACGACGGCACGTCCATGGAGCACCTGTCCAAGGCGGCGGGCATCTCCAAGTCGTCGATCTACCACCATGTGTCCGGCAAGGAGGAGCTGCTGCGGCGGGCCGTCAGCCGGGCGCTCGACGGGCTGTTCGCCGTCCTCGCCGAGCCGGCCGCGGGCCGGGGCCGGGCCGTCGAGCGGGTCGAGTACGTGACCCGGCGCACCGTCGAGGTGCTGATAGACGAACTGCCGTACGTGACGCTGCTGCTGCGCGTGCGGGGCAACACCACGACCGAGCGGTGGGCGATGGAGCGGCGCCGCGAGTTCGACCACCGGGTGGCCGAGCTGCTGAAGGCGGCGGCCGCCGACGGTGACCTGCGCGCGGACGTGGACATCCGGCTCGCCACCCGGCTGCTCTTCGGGATGATCAACTCGCTGGTGGAGTGGTACCGGCCGCACCACGACTCCCCGGCGGAGCGGGACCAGCTGGCGGACACCGTCGTACGGATGGCCTTCGACGGGCTGAGGACCGCCCGCTGAGCCACATGACCGGCAGCCCCTTCTCGTAGCCCCGACAGCCCGCCCGGATCCGTTCCGGGCGGGCTGTCGTGCGCCGGGGCGGGGCTCAGTCGCCGTGGCCGGGGTCCGGGTCCAGGTCGGTCTCCTCGAAGACCAGCAGGGTGCGGGTCGACAGGACCTCGGGCATGGACTGGAGCCGGGTGAGCACCAGCTCGCGCAGGGTCCGGTTGTCCGGGGTGTGCACCAGCAGCAGGACGTCGAAGTCGCCGCTGACCAGCGCGATGTGCGCGGCGCCCGGCAGGGCCTGGAGCTGTTCGCGGACGGTCCGCCACGAGTTCTGGACGATCTTGAGGGTGATGTAGGCGGAGGCGCCGTGCCCCGCCCGCTCGTAGTCGACGCGGGCGCCGAAGCCGCGGATCACGCCGTCGTCGATGAGCCGGTTGATGCGCGCGTACGCGTTGGCGCGTGAGACGTGCACCCGCTCGGCGACGGAGCGGACCGAGGCGCGGCCGTCGGCCTGGAGCAGCCGCAGGATCGCGCGGTCGATGGTGTCCAGCGGGCGGGCCGGGCCCGGCGGGGTGACCATGACGGCAGGACCGGACGGAGCCCCCGAGGGAACGCCGGGCGCGGGCCCGGAGGGAGCGGTGGTCGCGGGCCCGGGAGGAGCGGTGGACGGAGTTCCTGACGAGGTCCCTGTGCCGGTGCCGGATCCCGCGCCGGCCGGCGCGGGGAGGGCGGTGTCGGGGGATGTGTTCAGGCGTGTGTCATCCGTACCCCGTATGGCCCCGGCCATTTGTTCATCCGCCATGTCCCCCCGCCTCTCTCCCGTGGACGCCCTGCACCCATCCCAGGCTGTGGAGAACCGTTTGTCCACAGGCTGGAGGTGCCTGTAGCCAAAATGCCTCCACGACCGAACAATCGGTAGGTGAGGCGCGCCACATCGCGCGCCGCCCGCCCTCGGGTCTTATGCCCGCTCCCACGAGGAGGTGGACTCGTTGCAACAGCGCAGTTCGACAGTCCAAGAGCCCCCCGGTGCCGCCCGTGACTACCGGCTCACCCCGCCCCCGGCCTGGCAGCCCCGTACCGACCCCGCCCCGCTGCTGCCGGACGCGGAGCCGGTCCGCGTGCTCGGCACGGACGCGGTGGCCGACGCGGACCCCGCGCTGCTGCGCCGCCTCTACGCCGAGCTGATCCGCGGCCGCCGGTACAACGCGCAGGCCACCGCCCTGACCAAGCAGGGCCGGCTCGCCGTCTACCCCTCCACCACCGGCCAGGAGGCGTGCGAGGTCGCCGCCGCGCTGGCCCTGGAGGAGCGGGACTGGCTCTTCCCCTCGTACCGCGACACGCTCGCCGCCGTCGCCCGCGGCCTCGACCCCGTCGAGGCCCTGACCCTGCTGCGCGGCGACTGGCACACCGGCTACGACCCGCACGAGCACCGCATAGCGCCGCTCAGCACCCCGCTCGCCACCCAGCTCCCGCACGCCGTGGGCCTCGCCCACGCCGCCCGGCTGAAGGGCGACGACGTCGTCGCGCTCGCCATGGTCGGCGACGGCGGCACCAGCGAGGGCGACTTCCACGAGGCGCTGAACTTCGCCGCCGTCTGGCAGGCCCCCGTGGTCTTCCTCGTCCAGAACAACGGCTTCGCGATCTCCGTCCCGCTCGCCAAGCAGACCGCCGCCCCGTCCCTCGCCCACAAGGCCGTCGGATACGGGATGCCGGGCCGGCTCGTCGACGGCAACGACGCGGTCGCCGTCCACCAGGTGCTCACCGAGGCCGTCACCCGCGCCCGGCGCGGCGGCGGGCCCACCCTCGTCGAGGCCGTCACCTACCGGATCGACGCCCACACCAACGCCGACGACGCGACCCGCTACCGCGGCGACGCCGAGGTCGAGACGTGGCGGGCGCACGACCCGATCGTGATCCTGGAGCGCGAGCTGACCGAGCGCGGAATCCTCGACGAGGACGGCCGCCGCGCGGCCGCCGAGGACGCCGAGGAGATGGCGGCGCGGCTGCGCGAGCGGATGAACGCCGACCCCGTCCTGGACCCGATGGACCTGTTCGCCCATGTGTACGCCGAGAAGACCGCGCAGCTGCGCGAGCAGGCGGCACAGCTGCGGGCGGAGCTCGACGCCGAGAGCGAGGCGTGATGACCACGCACACGACCGCACGGCCGGCCGCGAAGGCCGCGGCCAAGCCGGCCACCATGGCGCAGGCCCTCCAGCGGGCCATGCGCGACGCCATGGCCGAGGACCCCACGGTCCACGTCATGGGCGAGGACGTCGGCACCCTCGGCGGCGTCTTCCGGGTCACCGACGGGCTCGCGAAGGAGTTCGGCGAGGACCGCTGCACCGACACGCCGCTGGCCGAGGCGGGCATCCTCGGCGCGGCCGTCGGCATGGCCATGTACGGGCTGCGGCCGGTCGTGGAGATGCAGTTCGACGCGTTCGCCTACCCGGCGTTCGAGCAGCTCGTCAGCCATGTCTCGCGGATGCGCAACCGCACCCGCGGCACCATGCCGATGCCGCTCGTCGTCCGTATCCCCTACGGGGGCGGGATCGGCGGCGTCGAGCATCACAGCGACTCCTCCGAGATCTACTACATGGCCACCCCGGGCCTGCACGTCGTCACCCCGGCGACCGTCGAGGACGCCTATGGGCTGCTGCGGGCCGCCATCGCCTCCGACGACCCGGTGGTCTTCCTGGAGCCCAAGCGGCTGTACTGGTCGAAGTCCGACTGGTCGCCCGAGGCGCCGGCCGCCGTCGAGCCGATCGGCAAGGCCGTGGTGCGCCGTCCCGGCACCAGTGCCACCCTCGTCACCTACGGGCCGTCCCTGCCGGTGTGCCTGGAGGCCGCCGAGGCCGCCGCGGCCGAGGGCTGGGACCTGGAGGTCGTCGACCTGCGCTCGCTCGTGCCCTTCGACGAGGAGACGGTGTGCGCGTCCGTGCGGCGCACCGGCCGGGCCGTCGTCGTGCACGAGTCGACCGGATTCGCCGGTCCGGGCGCCGAGATCGCCGCCCGGATCACCGAGCGCTGCTTCCACCACCTGGAGGCGCCGGTGCTGCGCGTGGCCGGCTTCGACATCCCGTATCCGCCGCCGATGCTGGAGCGGCACCACCTGCCGGGCGTGGACCGGATCCTGGACGCGGTCGCGCGGCTCCAGTGGGAGGCGCAGAGCTGATGGCGCAGGTCCTGGAGTTCAAGCTGCCCGACCTCGGCGAGGGCCTCACCGAGGCCGAGATCGTGCGCTGGCTGGTCGACGTCGGCGACGTCGTCGTCATCGACCAGCCGGTCGTCGAGGTCGAGACGGCCAAGGCGATGGTGGAGGTGCCCTGCCCGTACGGGGGCGTCGTCACCGCCCGCTTCGGCGAGGAGGGGACCGAACTGCCGGTCGGCGCACCGCTGCTGACCGTCGCCGTCGGCGGTGCGGCGGAGCCCGAGCCGGTGAAGACGACCGCCCCCGCGACCGCCTCCGTGTCCGCCTCCGTGTCCGCGGAGGCCGCGGCCTCCGCCGTGTCTTCTGAGTACTCGGGCAATGTGCTCGTCGGCTACGGCACCACCGGGCCCGCCGCCCGGCGCCGCCGGGTCCGCCGCGAGAACCCGGCCGCCGCGACGGTCACCCTGCCGGCGCCCGCGCCGGTCGCCCCCGCCGTTCCGGTGGCGCCGAAGGGCCCCGTGGCCGTCATCTCGCCGCTGGTGCGCAAGCTCGCCCGGGACCGGGGACTCGACCTGCGCGAGGTGCGCGGCACCGGCCCCGAGGGGCTGATCCTGCGGTCCGACGTGGAGACGGCACTCGCCGTACGGGAGCGGCCCGCCCCGGCCGTCACCGCCCCCGCCCCGGCCACCCCGGCCGCCCCGGCGGTCGCCGCGGGGGAGCGGATCCCGCTGCGCGGGGTGCGCGGTGCCGTCGCCGACAAGCTGACGCGCAGCCGTACCGAGATCCCGGACGCCACCTGCTGGGTGGACGCCGACGCGACCGAGCTGATGACCGCGCGGGCGCGGATGAACGCGGCGGGCGGACCGAAGATCTCCGTCCTCGCGCTGCTCGCCAAGATCTGCGTCCACGCGCTGAGCCGTTTCCCCGAGCTCAACGCCACCGTCGACACGGCCGCGCGGGAGATCGTCCGGCTGCCGTCCGTGCACCTCGGGTTCGCGGCCCAGACCGAGCGCGGTCTGGTCGTGCCCGTGGTGAAGGACGCGGGCGGGCGCAGCGCCGAGTCGCTGTCCGCCGAGTTCGCCCGGCTGACCGAGGTGGCCCGGCAGGGGTCGCTGACCCCGGCGGACCTGACCGGCGGCACGTTCACGCTCAACAACTACGGGGTGTTCGGGGTCGACGGCTCCACGCCGATCATCAACCACCCCGAGGCGGCCATGCTCGGCGTCGGCCGGATCATTCCCAAGCCGTGGGTGTACGAGGGCGAGCTGGCGGTACGCCAGGTGGTGCAGCTCTCGCTCACCTTCGACCACCGGGTCTGCGACGGCGGCACGGCCGGCGGCTTCCTCCGCTACGTCGCGGACTGCGTCGAGAACCCGGCGGTGCTGCTGCGCACACTCTGACCGCCACAAGGACTCCGCCGGGAGCTCACACCAGCCGGGGCACGGGGCCCCATGGTGCCTGGCGGCCTTGTCCGGGGCCCAACCTCACGCCGGGCCCCGGACCGTTCAAGGGGGCGCGCATACTGCTGGGGTGACGACCGCATATGACGCCGTCGTGTTGGCCGGGGGCTCCGCCCGGCGGCTCGGCGGGGTCGACAAGCCAGCCGTACGGGTCGGGGGACGTCCCCTGCTCGACCGGGTCCTCGCGGGCTGCCGCGACGCCGGACGCACCGTCGTCGTCGCCGCGCCCCGCGCCACCTCCCGCCCCGTCGCGTGGGCCCGGGAGGATCCACCCGGCGGCGGCCCCGTCGCCGCGCTCGACGCCGGCCTGCGCCGCCTCGCGTCCCTCCCCACCGACGGTGCTCCCCCCGCTCCCCTCGCGCTCGTCCTCTCCGCCGATCTGCCGTTCTTCGACGCCGACACCGCGCGCCGGCTGGCCGGGGCACTGGACGCGGCACCGGACGCCGAGGCGGCCCTCGGGGTCGACACCGACGGGCGGCACCAGCCGCTGGTCGCGGCCTACCGGACCGAACCGCTGCGGCGAGCCCTCACCCGGGCCGCCGCGGAGCACGGCGGCACCCTGGACGGTCTTCCGCTGCGCAGGGTGACCGAGGCCCTGCGCGTCGTGCCCGTCCCGCCCGCTCCGGGGCACTCCGGACCGTTCGACGCGTCCTTCGACTGTGACACCTGGGGGGACGTCGCGACGGCCCGCACACGCATCAGGGAGCATGGGCACGTGCTGAACGAATGGATCACCGCAGTCAAGGACGAACTGGGCATCGACCTGGACGTCGACACGGCCGTGCTGCTCGACCTCGCCCGCGACGCCGCGCACGGTGTCGCGCGTCCGGCGGCGCCGCTGACCACCTTCCTGGTCGGCTACGCGGCGGGGCGGGCCGAAGGTGGCCCCGAGGCCGTCGCGGAGGCGGCCCGCAAGGCCGCCGCGCTCGCCCAGCGCTGGGCCGCCGAGCAGGACGACGCCGGATGACCAGCGACGAACGCGGGTCCGACGACGGCATGGACGAGGCCCTCGCGCTCGTCGGCCGCCGTCCCCGGCCGGCCGGCCCGGCCGGTCAGGACCCCGCGAGCGGCCCCGCCGTCCCGCCCCCGCAGACGTCCCCGGGCCACCGGCACGGCACCGCGTGGCCCGAGGCCCGGGCCGCCGCCGCGCGGGCCGGGACGACCGCGGCCGCGACCCGCCGCCCCGTGCCCGTACCGCTCGGGCAGGCCCTCGGCCGGGTCCTGGCCGAGCCGTTGCGCGCGCTCACCGACCTGCCCTCCTTCGACACCTCCGCGATGGACGGCTGGGCGGTCGCCGGTCCCGGCCCCTGGCGCACCGCCCCCGAGGGTCCCGAGGGTTCGGTCCTCGCCGGCCACGCCACCACCGCCGAACTCGCCGACGGCCACGCCGTCCGGATCGCGACCGGCGCCCGGGTGCCGGCCGGGGCGACCGCCGTCGTCCGCGCCGAGCACTCCCGTACCGACGCGGCCGGTCAGCTGCACGCCCGGCGCGAGGTCGTCCAGGGCCAGGACATCCGGCCCCGGGGCCAGGAGTGCCGGTCCGGCGACCGGCTGATGCCCGCCGGCAGCCTGGTGACCCCCGCCGTCCTCGGTCTCGCCGCCGCGGCCGGCTACGACGAGCTGACCACGTATCCGCGCCCCCGCGTGGAGGTCCTGGTCCTCGGCGACGAGCTGCTGACCTCCGGACTCCCCCACGAGGGCCTGATCCGCGACGCGCTCGGCCCGCTGCTCGACCCCTGGCTGCGCGCGCTCGGCGCCGACGTTCTCGGCGTCCGCCGGATCGGCGACGACGCCGAGGAGCTGTACCGGGCGGTCACCGGCTCCGCCGCCGACGTGGTGGTCACCACCGGCGGCACCGCGTCCGGGCCCGTCGACCACGTCCACCCGGTCCTGGCCAAGGCCGGCGCCACCCTGCTCGTCGACGGTGTCCGGGTCCGCCCCGGCCACCCCATGCTGCTCGCCGCGCTCGGTGATCCGGCGGACCGGTACCTCGTCGGTCTGCCCGGCAATCCGCTCGCCGCCGTCTCCGGGCTGCTCACGCTCGCCGAGCCGCTGCTGCGTGCCCTCGCCGGCCACCCCGCCGCGGGCTCGGAGCCGTTCAGCGTCCCCGTACGCGACGGGATCCAGGGTCATCCGCAGGACACCCGGCTGGTCCCCGTCCTCGACCGCGACGGCGCGGCCGTGCCGCTGCGCTACTCCGGGCCCGCGATGCTCCGCGGCATCGCCACCGCCGACGGCATGGCCGTGGTCCCGCCCGGCGGGGCCCGGCCCGGGCAGGCGCTCGATGTACTCGACCTTCCCTGGACGGCCCCGGCCACGGGCCAAGGAGTGTGTTTCACGTGAAACTGCCCAGCCGCGACATCATGGCCCGGCAGGCGGACGAGAAGACCGCCCCGAGGGTCAAGCTGCCCCGGCGGGAGGTCGAACGGCCGCTGCGCCAGGTCGCCAAGCGTCTGCTGATGGCCATAGGCGTGCTGTTCGTGACGATCCTCATCGTCTACGCCGACCGCGGGGGCTACCACGACAACGCCGACGAGTCGCTCGACTTCCTCGACGCCGCCTACTACGCGACCGTCACCCTCTCCACCACCGGGTACGGCGACATCGTCCCGTACAGCGATTCCGCGCGCCTCGCGAACATCCTGCTGGTCACGCCGCTGCGCGTGCTGTTCCTGATCATCCTGGTCGGCACCACTCTCGAGGTCCTCACGGAGCGGACCCGGGAGGAGTTCCGGCTCCACCGCTGGAGGGCCACCTTGCGTGACCACACCGTCATCGTCGGATTCGGGACCAAGGGGCGCTCGGCGATCCAGACGCTGTGCGCGACCGGGCTGCGCAAGGACCACATCGTCATCGTCGACCCGTCCAGCAAGGTCATCGAGGCGGCCAACGCCGACGGGTTCGTGGGCGTCATCGGCGACGCGACCCGCAGCGACGTGCTGCTCCGCGCCGAGGTGCAGAAGGCCCGTCAGATCGTCATCGCCACCCAGCGCGACGACACCGCCGTGCTGGTCACCCTGACGGCCCGCCAGCTCAACAAGGGCGCGAAGATCGTCGCCGCGGTCCGCGAGGAGGAGAACGCGCCGCTGCTGCGCCAGTCCGGCGCCGACGCCGTGATCACCAGCGCGAGCGCCGCCGGCCGGCTCCTCGGCCTCTCCGTCCTCAGCCCCAGCGCGGGCACGGTGATGGAGGACCTCATCCAGCAGGGTTCCGGACTCGACCTCGTCGAGCGGCCGGTGACCAAGGCCGAGGCCGGCAAGAGCGTCCGGGAGACCAAGGACCTGGTGGTGAGCGTGCTGCGCGGCCACCGGCTGCTCGGGTACGACGACCCCGCCGCCAGCCCGCTCCAGCTGACCGACCGGGTCATCACGATCGTGCGCGCCGCGCCCGTCACCCCGCTCACCACGCCCGACCAGGACTGACGGCGGGCCCAAGGCACAAGACGGACATCGGGCGCGGGCCGGGACTCTCCGGCCCGCCCCCGACGTCCGGCCCGCCCCGACGTACGTCCCGGGAGTAGCCTCGCCGCCATGCATGCGATCACGATTCCCCAACCCGGCGGGCCCGAGGCGTTGGTCTGGGCCGAGGTCCCCGATCCCGTCCCCGCCGAGGGCGAGGTCCTCGTCGAGGTGGTGGCGAGCGCCGTCAACCGAGCCGATCTGCTCCAGCGTCAGGGCTTCTACGATCCGCCGCCGGGCAGCTCCCCGTACCCCGGTCTGGAGTGCTCCGGCCGGATCGCCGCGCTCGGCCCCGGCGTCTCGGGGTGGGCAGTCGGCGACGAGGTGTGCGCGCTGCTCGTCGGCGGCGGATACGCCCAGAAGGTCGCCGTCCCGGCCGGGCAGCTGCTGCCCCGTCCGGCCAACGTCGACCTGGTGACGGCCGCGGCGCTGCCCGAGGTCGCCTGCACGGTGTGGTCGAACATCTTCATGCTGGCCCACCTCCGGCCGGGCGAGACGCTGCTCGTGCACGGCGGCGCGAGCGGCATCGGCACCATGGCGATCCAGCTGGCCAAGGCGGTCGGCGCCCGGGTCGCGGTCACCGCCGGCAGTCAGGAGAAGCTGGCCCGCTGCGCCGAACTGGGCGCCGACATCCTCATCGACTACCGCGAGCAGGACTTCGTCGAGGAACTGCGCGAGGCGACGGACGGGGCGGGCGCGGACGTCATCCTGGACATCGTCGGCGCCAAGTACCTGGACCGGAACGTCAAGGCCCTCGCCGTCAACGGCCGGCTGGTCGTCATCGGCCTCCAGGGCGGCGCCAAGGGCGAGTTGAACCTGGGTGCCCTGATGGCCAAGCGCGCCGCCGTCCTGGCGACCACGCTGCGCGCCCGCCCGCTGGACGAGAAGGCGGCCGTCGTCGCCGCCGTCCGCGAGCACGTGTGGCCGCTGGTCGAGGCGGGCACGGTCGGCCCGGTCGTGGACCGCACCCTGCCGATGGCGGACGCGGCGGAGGGCCACCGCGCCGTCGAGGCCAGCGCCCACATCGGCAAGGTGCTGCTGTTGGCCCAGGCCTGACGAGCCCGTCCTGCCCTCGTCAGGCTCGGCGAGGGCAGGCCGAGGGCCTGACGAGGCACAACGAAAGGGGCCCGGCCCCCGCGGCATGTTCACCGCGGGGACCGGGCCCCTTCCCGTACGGCACAGGCCCACCGGAAACCGATGAACCCCGAGCCGTCCTACAGATACGGGCCGGAACCGACCGCCCGGCCGTGCGTCGGCCCGCCCGGGCCCTCGTCGTCGTGCGGCGCGCCCGGCGGCAGTGCCCGGCGCATCTGCTCCAGCTGGGCGCGGGCCGCCATCTGCTGGGCGAACAGCGCCGTCTGGATGCCGTGGAACAGCCCTTCCAGCCAGCCCACCAACTGGGCCTGCGCGATCCGCAGTTCCGCGTCGGACGGAATGGCCTCGTCGGTGAAGGGCAGCGACAGCCGCTCCAGTTCCTCCACCAGTTCCGGGGCGAGCCCGTCCTCCAGCTCCTTGACCGAGCTGGCGTGGATCTCCTTGAGCCGGACGCGGCTGGCCTCGTCGAGAGGTGCCGCCCTGACCTCTTCCAGCAGCTGCTTGATCATGCTGCCGATGCGCATGACCTTCGCGGGCTGCTCGACCATGTCCGTCACCGGCACCTCACGGGATTCGTCGTCACCTGGCGTGCCGCCGAGCGCCATCCCGTCCTGGCCCACGACGAGGACCTGGGGGCTCTCCTGCGACCTGTCATTCCTCGGCATCTCCATGCCGCCCATTCTCTCGCACCCATGCGTCACCACACGGTGTGCCCCGTAAGGAGAGTGATCCGCCCTCCTTACGGGGCACGGCCGGCATGGTTTCGGCGCGGTGCGTCAGTGCACGGCGCGGCGGGCCAGCGCACCCCGGGAGCGGGTCACCAGGGCCGCGAGCAGGGCCGCGCCGAGCGGCACGAGCACCAGGAGCGCACCGAGGGTCTCCCATGGGATGACGATGGCCAGGTCCGGCGGGCTGTCCTGCATGGTGCCCCAGCCCCGGTCGAGGCTTTCCTCGTAGTACGTCCGCTGCTGGCGTTCCTCGGCGAGCCGGAGGCCGATCGCGGGCAGCACACCCGAGACCGAGCCGAGCACCACGCCCATGGCGGCGACGACACCGCACTGGAAACCGCTCAGCGTGCGGCGGACGCGCGGCGGGGCGCCGACGGCGGCCAGCGTCTTCAGGTCGGCTTCCGCGTCGGCCTGGGAGAGACCGGTGGCGATGCCCGCGGCACCGATGGTGACCAGGCCGGCGAACAGGGTCAGCGCGAGCAGCACGATGCCGTACCGGCTGACGTAACCGCGCTCCAGCGTGTAGTCGACCGTGTCGCCGAGCTTGGCCAGCTCGGCGTCGAGCTTCTGCTGCTGCTCGCCGCTGGGCAGCCGGTCGGTGGTGAAGTACGCGCCGAGCGGGGCGGTGCCCATCCCGGCGGCCTTGACGGCCTCGGGGCTGATCAGACCGCGGACGCCGTACGCGTTCGGGGAGCCGGGAACCTCGTAGGCGGTGAAGGTCTTCACCTCGCCCGGGTACTCCTTGCGCAGCTCGGCGGCGCGCGCGGCGGCCTTGTTGTCGGTGATGAGCTTGACGCTCACCGTGCCGACGTCACCGGCCTTCGCGACGCCCTTCGCGCCGGTGGCCGCGGCGGCGTTCGCGCTCTTCCCGTCCTTGGCGCCCTTGGCGTCCTTCACGACCAGCGTCGGGTCGAAGCTGACGTACTTCCCCTCCGCCAGCGCCCGCGCGGCCCCCGGGTCGGTGATCCCGAGCACCTTCAGGAGCGAGGCGTCGGCGACCAGCAGCCCGCCCTCGACGGGCACGGAGCCGCCCCGGTCCTGCGTGTCACAGCGCCAGTCCTTGGCGAGTTCACGCCGCTGCGCCCTGGAGAACTTGGCGGCGGGGTCGGAGTCGTCGTCGTTCGACGACATCCACAGGGGGCACTGGTTGGCGGGCGGGACGATCACCTCGTACGAGCCGCAGCCCTCCTCCTCCCCCCAGGGGGAGCAGCCGAGCCGGCCGACGTTGACGCGCGAGACGTCGCTGCGGACGTCGATGGGCAGGTTGCGGTCGATGGCCTCGACCGCGGTGGCCGCGTCCCGGCCGCCCTCGTCCATGACGAACACGGAGACGGCGCCGTACGGCAGGTCGGGCTTGTACGTGGCCTGGTTGTCGGCGTCCTGGCTCGTCGCGTACGTGGCGACGGCGACGGTGCCCGCGACGGCGGCCAGCACGGCGGCCACGGCCGGCGCCGTACGGCCCCGGTTGCGGACGGCGTCGCGCAGCGCGAGTCGCGGCGAGAGCGGCAGCCAGCGGCCGGTGCGGCCGAAGAGACCGACGAGGGCGGGGGTCATCGCGACGATGCCCAGCTCGGCGAGGGCCGAGCCGCCCGCGACGATGATGCTCTGGTCGCTGGCGATCGCGCCGTAGATGGCGAGCGTGCCGCCGAGGAGCAGGGCGGCGAGGCCGACGAGGGGCAGCACCCGGCTGCCGCGGCGCACGCCGCGGCGGCCGGTGAGCGAGGCCAGGACGGTCTGCCGGGAGGCGGTGACGGCGGGCACGATCGCGGAGAGCAGGCCGGTCAGGACGGCGATTCCGGCGATCGCGAGCAGTTCGAGCGGCCGGATGGTGAAGCTGCCGAACCGCTGCCCCATGTACTGCTCCAGGAGCGGCCGGAGGGTGAAGGTCAGGGCCAGCGCGAGGACGGTGCCGGCGATCGCCGCGGCGACGCCGATGACGAGGCCGCCGCTGAGCACGATGGCCCGGATGTGGCTGCGGGCGCCGCCGTTGGCGCCGACCAGGCCGAGCTGGCGGCGGGAGCGGCGGGCGCCGACCGCGAAGGCGGGGCCGGCGAGCAGGCAGATCTCCAGCATCGCCAGGCCGACGATGGTGAAGACGGGCACCAGTTCGGCCGCCCTGAGGGAGGCGTTGGCCCGGTAGTCGTAATAGTTGGGGCTCTGGAACAGCGGGACTTCGGAGTCCGGCGGCGGGTTCAGGGCCACGTCGCGCGCGACGACCTTCACGCCCTTGGTGTTGATCTTCTGGACCATGTCCCACGTGAAACCGCCGGCCTTCTTGACCAGGTAGGTGGTGGTGGGATCGGACGCCGAGAGGCCGGCCTTCCCCAGGGCCTCGCCGTACGGCTTGAGGAAGGCGCCGGGCAGGGCGTTGATCTGCGTGGACTTGAGGTCGCTGGGCAGTTCGTACGAGCCGGTGATCCGGTACTCGCGGTCGAAGCCGCGCGCGGTGAGGGTGGAGCCGACGGTGAGCCCGCTGCTCTCCAGGAACCCGCTGGTCGCGGCGACCTCGTCCGTCTTCTCGGGGAAGCGGCCGTCGAGCAGCGTCATGATGCCGGCGGCCATCGGGTCGGCGGCCTTCAGCTCCCGGACCTCGGTCGTGAGCAGCCCGTACGTGGTGGTCAGCTTGGCCGGGCCGGAGCTGTCGGTGAGGACGGTGGCGCCGGCCGGAAGGGTCTTGCTCACATCCGTCGGGCCGTTGGGCCAGGGCTTGTTCCCTTTGGTGAAGTCCTCGACGGTGTCGCTCTGGTCGCCCTGCGGATCCTGGAGGATCGGCAGGCCCTCGACGTTCGCGTCCTCGAAACGGGCGTCGGCGGCGCCGATGGTGCGCCGGAGTTCCTGCGCGCGGGTGAGTTCGGAGCTGCGGAACGTCAGGTCGAAGGCGCTCACTCCGAGGATCGGCAGCGCGATCATCGAGAGGACGAGAAGGCTGCGGCCCTTGGACCGCCAGGCGTCGCGGCGGGCGATGCGGATCGCGGCACGCCAGGAGTGGAACCAGGTCCTCACGGGTGCGTCGTCCCGCCTGCCAGGAGCGAGTCGGCCTCGCTGCGTACGGTCTGGTCGACGACGGAGCCGTCCCGCAGGAACACGACCCGGTCGGCCCAGGCGGCGAACCGCGGCTCGTGGGTGACCAGGATGCCGGCCGCGCCGGCGTCGCAGCGCGCGCGCAGCAGGGCGAGCACGGACTCGCCGGTCTCGGAGTCGAGCGCGCCGGTGGGCTCGTCGGACAGGACGAGGCGGCGGTCGCCGACCAGGGCGCGGGCGATGGCGATCCGCTGCTGCTGACCGCCGGACATCTCGTCGGGGAAGCGGTCGGCGAGGTGGCCGAGTTCCATCTCCTCGAGTGCGGCGAGGGCTTCGACGCGGGCCTTGCGGGCGGAGACGCCGTCGAGCTCGCGGGGCAGGGCGACGTTCTCGGCGGCGGTGAGCGCCGGTATGAGGTTGTAGTCCTGGAAGACGTAGCCGATGCTGCGGCGGCGCAGCGCGGCGAGCCGCTTGGGGCCCGCGGTGGTGATGTCGGTGCCCTCGATGATCACGTGGCCGGAGGTGGGCTTGTCCAGGCCGCCGGCGATGGTCAGCAGCGTGGACTTGCCGGAGCCGGACGGGCCCATGACGGCGACGAGTTCGCCGGGGTGAAGGTCGAGGTCGACGCCGCGCAGGGCGTGCACCTCGGTGGCGCCCGAGCCGTGGACGCGGGTCAGGTTCTGCAGGCGCAGCACGGGCTCGTGCCGCTGGGGTACGGACATGGGAAATCCCCCTCGGGGTACGCCTGCGGGACGGCCGGGTGGAGCGACGGCCGCCGACGGTGCCGGGCGCACGGTCTGGATGGGTCGGGTGGTGCGGTGTGGTTCGGGGTGGTGCGGTGGTGCCGATGGTCTGAAGCGGTCCTGTGCCGTACGGGGGTCGTACGGACGCCCTGGGGAGGTCTCTCGGACGTCGTACGGGCGCGGGGCGCGCGGGCGCGGCTCCGCGTACGGCCGGGGTGGTGCGGGGTGGAGCTCAGCGCCGCCGGGCGGAGCCGGTCCGGAACCGGGGCCGGGCGGCGGGCTCCGGGGGTGTCGCGGGAGGTTCCGCGGTCACGGCCGCCGAGAGGCGGATGAGGCGGGACTCGCAGTGGTCGAGCCAGCGGGTCTCGGCCTCGGTCTGGAAGATCAGCTGCTCCAGGACGAGCAGCCAGGCGACGTCGTCACGGGCCTGTGCCCCGTTCTTCTCGACGGCGGTGATCGCCTGTGCCTTGAGGCGGGTGTAGTCCTGCATGGCCTGCACGGTGTGCCGGCGCTGGGACTGGATGACGTCGCGGATGTCGACCCCGGGCATCCCGACCGCCATGGCGAGCTTGATGGACAGCTCGTCACGGGCCGGGCTGGTCCGGTCCACGGGCTTCTCGAACCAGGTGCGCAGTTCGGCGTGGCCCGCCTCGGTGATGGCGTAGAGCGCGTGACCGCCCTCGTCCTCGCCGTCCTGCACGACCATGCCGTCCCGCTCCAGGCGGTTGAGGGTCGTGTACACCTGGCCCACGTTGAGCGGCCAGGTGGAGCCCGTGCGGGACTCGAACTCCGTACGGAGCTGCGAGCCGTAGCGGGGGCCGTGTTCGAGGAGGGCGAGCAGCCCGTGGCGGATCGACATACTCAGTATGTATACCGAGTATGTCGTCCTTGCCAAGTCGGCTCAGGGCGGATCCGGCGGGTCCGACTCAAGGGGGACCCGCGGCGGGAACGACGAGGCGGGGCGGGCTCAGCGGCGCCGCATCCGCAGCCCGAGGAAGCCGATGCCGAGCCCGACCAGGGCCAGCCCGATGCCCAGCGTGAGTACGGGAATCCGGCGTTCCGACAGGTCGGGGGCGGCCTCGGTGCGGCGGTGCGGAGTGGCGGCCGGCGGCTCCGCGCGCGAGGGTTCGGCGGCCGGGGCGTCCGTCTCAGGTGCCGCTCCGGTGTCCTCGGCGGGCCCCGAATCGGCCTCTTCGGGGGCCTTCCGGGGCGCCTCCGGCTCCGGTTCTGTTGCCGTTTCGGTACGAGCGGGGGCCGGGGAAGGGACCGGGACGGGCGACTCGGGGGCGCCCCGGCCGGGGCGCGGGCGGCCCTCGCCCGCGGAGTTGCCGGCCAGGGCGGGAGTCGGGCTGGGGGCGGGAGCGTCGGAGGGGCCGTCCGCGGTACGGTCCGCCTCCTCCGTATGTTCTGTCTCCTCCGCACGGTCCCCGCGGCCCGGCATATGCGCGAATGAGGTGCCCGGCGTGACCTCCCGCCGGTCCCTCGACTCAACCGACCCACTCGACTCACCCGACTCGTCGGCCGGTTGGGCAAATGCCGCGACTGTCGTGACCACCGGCACCACGAACTGCGTCGCGCCCGTCACCAGGCAGCAGGCGAGGACGGGCGCGAACGTGCGCGCGCGGGGGCGTGGTGGTCCTGGAGCCACGGAGGAGCCCCTCCCGTCCGGAGTCGCCGAGTCGGTGGACTCAGCGTCACATGACGGGAGGAAGCGGGCACCCGGTGCGGGTCCGGCCGGGGCCCCGCCCCTGCGGAACCCCACCCGGAGTTCCGCGGGCCGTTACTGCGCCGGGTTGCCCGTGGACACCTCGAGCGTGAACTGGGCGTCGTCCTCGGCGATCTCCGTGCCCTGACGCGGGTACTGGGTGATGACCGTGCCCTGCCCGTAGGTGTTCTCGTCGAAGGACGTCTCCGCTTTGACCTTCCACCCGGCGGCCTGGAGGCAGTCCTTCACCGACTGGATGTTCTTGTAGGTGAGGTCCGGGACCACGAACTTGTCCGGGTCCGAGCTCGACTCGCTCGGCTCGGTGCACTTCTTGGTGCTGATGGTCTTGGTGAGGTCCGGTCCCCGGTGGCCGGGCGCGCTGCTCGCGCTCTGGCTCGGGTCGGCGGCCGGCGGGTCCGCCGGGTCCCGGTTGACGAGCGAGATGCCCGTGATCACACCGGCGACGACCAGCAGGCCGATCACCCCGAGCGCGAGCTTGTTCGTCCGGTTCCCGCCGCCCGCCGGACCGGCGTTCTGCTGCATCGGGTACGGCGCGGGCGCGGGAGCCGGCGGCGGTGCCTGGTAGACGGGCGCGGGGGCCGGGGTCCGGTACGCCGGGGCCGGCGCCGGGCCGGGCTGCGGGTAGCCGTACGGCGCGGGTCCGGGCGCCGGGGTCGGCACCCCGTACGGGCCGGGCTGCGGGGTGTGCGGCATCGGCGCCGGGTACGGCGTCTGCACCCCGTGCGCGGCCTGCGGCGCGGTCTGGCCGACCGGCGGGAAGACCGCCGAGCCGACGCCCGCGCCGCTGCTGACCGGGCCGCCCGCGACGATCACCGGCGCGCCGGTCTGCCCGGCGCCGAGCACCCGCAGGCACTCGTCGCGCATGGCGGAGGCGCTGGGGAAACGCTCGTTCGGGTTCTTCTTCAGGGCGCGGGACACCAGCGCGTCCATCGCCGGGCTCACCGAACGGTTGACCGTGGAGGGCGCGACCGGCTCCTCCTGGACGTGCGCGTAGGCGATGGCGAGCGGCGAGTCGGCGTCGAACGGCAGCCGGCCCGTCAGCAGCTGGAACAGCATGATGCCGACCGAGTAGAGGTCGGAGCGGGCGTCCACGGCGCGGCCCAGGGCCTGCTCGGGGGAGAGGTACTGGGGGGTGCCGACGACCATGCCGGTCTGGGTCATCGAGGTGACGCCGGACTGCATGGCGCGGGCGATGCCGAAGTCCATGACCTTGACGACGCCGCGCTTGGTCATCATCACGTTGCCCGGCTTGATGTCCCGGTGCACCAGGCCCATCTCGTGACTGGTGTCCAGCGCCGCGAGCACGTCGGCGGTGACCTTCAGCGCCTTGTCGGCGGGCATCGCCCCGAACTGCCGGACGTCCGCGGCGAGTACGGAGCCGAGCGGCTGCCCCTCCACGTACTCCATGACGATGTACGGCATGAGGGCGCCGTCGAGGGCGTCCTCGCCGGTGTCGAAGACCGAGACGATGTTGGTGTGCGACAGCTTCGCGACCGCCTGCGCCTCCCGGCGGAAACGTTCGCGGAAGGACTGCTCGCGGCCGAGTTCGGTGTGCAGGGTCTTGATCGCGACCTGGCGGTCGAGGGCGCTGTCGTACGCCAGATACACCGACGCCATGCCGCCTTCGCCGAGCAGGTCGCGCAGCTGATAACGGCCACCCGCGACCGAACCGCCCGCATAGCGGCCCTGTGCGCCGTCCTGGCTCATCTGTGCTTCCCCCTACGCGCGCGTGGCGGCGCTGATCCGGATTTTCCTGGCCAAGTCTGCCCGAGGCCGGTGTCACGTCAAGCTCGGCACCGGCTCCGTGCCGGGTCGGTGCCGGTTCGATACGGGTTCGGTGCCTGTTCCGTTCTCGTACCGTGACACTGCGTGCGGCGGCAACCGGCGAAGGGTGACGGTGCGGTTCGGGGCCGCACGGGCCCGGTGGCGAGCGGACGCCACCGGATTTGCACAGGCGTACGTTCCCCTAGTTGGATGGCCGGTCCATCGCGGACCGTGATGTCGTGCGGAGCCTGTAGCGTGACGACTGGACACGGCACGACAGACGACCGACGGCGAGGACTGATGGCATCCGAATCCGGATCAGGCGGCGGTGTGCCGGACGCGGCGGCCGAGTCCTGGGGCGTCGGCGGCGTCGTCGGCGACGGCCGTTACCGGCTGACCCACCGGCTGGGCCGTGGTGGCATGGCCGAGGTGTTCGCGGCTGAAGACGTCCGGCTCGGGCGCACGGTCGCCGTGAAGCTGCTGCGCGCCGACCTCGCCGAGGATCCCGTCTCCAAGGCCCGCTTCACGCGCGAGGCGCAGTCGGTCGCGGGTCTCAACCACCATGCGATCGTGGCCGTGTACGACTCGGGCGAGGACGTCGTCGGCGACCAGTCCGTCCCGTACATCGTCATGGAACTGGTCGAGGGCCGCACCATCCGCGACCTGCTGATCAGCGCCGAGGCGCCCGGTCCCGAGCAGGCCCTGATCATCGTCTCCGGTGTCCTGGAGGCGCTGGCCTACTCCCACCAGCACGGCATCGTGCACCGGGACATCAAGCCGGCCAACGTCATCATCACCAACTCCGGCGCCGTCAAGGTCATGGACTTCGGCATCGCCCGCGCCCTGCACGGCGCGCAGTCGACGATGACGCAGACCGGCATGGTCATGGGCACGCCGCAGTACCTCTCCCCGGAGCAGGCGCTCGGCAAGGCCGTCGACCACCGCTCCGACCTGTACGCGACGGGCTGTCTGCTCTACGAACTGCTCGCGCTGCGGCCCCCGTTCACCGGCGAGACGCCGCTGTCGGTGGTCTACCAGCACGTCCAGGACACCCCGATCCCGCCGTCCGAGGTGGCCCCCGGGTCGCCGCCGGAGCTGGACGGCCTCGCCATGCGCGCGCTCGCCAAGGACCCGGACGACCGGTTCCAGAGCGCCGAGGAGATGCGCGGCCTGGTCCAGTACGGCATCCAGATGCTCCAGGACATGGGCAGTCACACGGGGCAGTGGAGCACCGGCCCGGTCATGGCCCACGAGACCGCGCACACCCCGGTCGGCGGCGTCGCCGCGACGACGGCGATGGCGCACCCGCCGCACTACGAGACCGCGCAGGGTCCGATCCTGCCGCCGATGAACCGGGACGACGGTGCGGCCGGCGGGTACGTGCCGGCCGACGGCTACGGTCACCAGGGCGGACGCCCGGGAGGCGGGCGCGGCAAGCTGGCGCTGTTCGTGGCGCTCGCGCTGATCGCGATCATCGCGGGTGTCGCGTACGCGATGCAGCCCGACAAGCCGGCCGACGACGGCAACACCAAGCCGCCGGCCAGCAGCGAGAAGCCGAGTCCGGGCAAGGACGACCCGTCGACCGAGCCCTCGGACGAGCCGTCGACCGATTCGGGCACCACCGGTGACTCCTCGTCGAACGGCGGTCAGGGGTCCTGGCAGAAGCCGACCTACCGGCCGTCGCACCGCCCGACGACCGCGCCGCCGGCCACCCAGGAGCCGACCGCGCCGCCGACGACCTCGACGGACGGTGGCACGGGCGCGAGCGAGGGCACCAGCGAGGGGACCTCGGAGGGCACCGGCGACGGCGGCCCGACCGGCTCCTCGTCGGGCTCGTCCTCCGGTACGGGCACCTCGACGGGCACTTCGTCCGGTACGGGGACGTCCACGGGCACGTCGTCCGGTACGGGTACCTCGACGGGCACTACGTCCGGTACGGGTACCTCGACGGGCGCCTCGGCCGGAGCGGGCGGCGCGGGCGGCACCCCCTCGTAAGCAGCCGATCAGCTAGTCCGTGAACGCGTCGCGCACCGCCGGGTACGCGCGCGTCCACCACACCACCAGGGCCGACACCGCCGGAAACAGCGGGTCGGCCCTTCGGTCGTCCAGCTGGTAGCGCCAGCGCAGGGTCCAGAAGTCGTTCAGGCGCTCCCACCACACCCGGTCGACCGCCGTGGCCAGTTCGGCGCCGTCCGCGCCCGTCGCGCGCCGGTACGCCCTGGCATATGCCCGTACTTTGTCGAGCGCCAGCTCCCCCGTGGGCCGGACGAAGAAGATCGCGGCGGCCCGGACGGCCTCCTCGGCGCGCGGGCGGACGTCCAGCCGGTCCCAGTCGACGATCGCGGCGGGTTCGGCGCCCCGGTAGAGCAGGTTGAGGGGATGGAAGTCGCCGTGCACCCAGCCGGTCGCGGCGGGGGCCGGCGGGCGGCGGTGGGCGTGCGCGGCGAGCAGCACCCGCCGCTCGCGGAGCCGGTGTTCGGCCAGTTCGTCGAAGCTGTCGCGGGCGGGGCGGCTCCGGACGAGCCGGAGCAGGTCGTCGATCAGCAGGAACGTGTCCTCGGGCCGCGCGCTCTCGTGCCCGGCCCCGGTCTCCGGCGTGTGGCCGGAACCTGCCGTCCGCCGGGCCGGGACGGGGGCGCCCATGACCCGTTCCAGGCCGGTGTGGACACGTCCGAGGAGAGCGCCGAGGCGCCGTGACCCGGCGGTGCACAGCTGGGCGCCGTCGCGGTGCCGGCCGTCGATCCAGGGGTGCAGGGCATAGCAGTGGCCGCCGATGACGGCGACCGTACGGCCGGCGGCGTCGGGCAGCGGCGGCGCGACCGGCAGCCCGAGGGCGTGCAGCCGCTCGGTGGCCCGGTGCTGGCGGGCGATGGTGTCCCGGTCGGCGGTGGGGGCGTCGAGGTGCTGCTTGAGGAAGTAGTGGCCGCGGGTGGTGGCCAGCCGGTAGCCGCGGTTGAGCAGGCCCTGGGCGACGGGTTCGCAGGACAGCGGCTCGCCCGCGTCCGCGTAACGGCGCAGCAGGGCGCCGACGGGCGGGGCCGGGGCGGCGGCCACGGGGGTGGCCGGAGGTACAGATGAGCGCGGCACTCCGCAGATGTTAGATCACGCTACGTGGTGGAGCTGTCGCTCGGCGGGATCGGCGGTCGCGGAGGGGTCGGATCCGGCCGCCGTGTGCGGGTAGTCGATCGTGTGCAGGGTGACGAACTGCGGGTCGATGCGCAGGTAGACCGGGTCGTAGGGCTCGCCGTCCACGGTGTCCGGCGTCGTGCCGAAAGCCGCCAGTTGTTCGGCCGTCGGCTCGACGGTCCGCGCGGTGCCGGTGAACTGGACGGACCACAGCTCCTCGGGGCCGGCGCTGAGGTTGTCCGCCCCGTACGCGACGACGCTGCCGTTGCACGCCCGGTGGTAGCCGAGTCCCCGGTGCATGCGGATGAGGACACAGCCCTCGGTCACGATGTGGCGCGCGGGCGCGACGAACGGCATCGCCCGCATGCTCGTGGCCACTCTTCCGTAGGACACACGACGCAGCAGCTCGATGGCGCGGATCTCCTCGGCGGACATGGGGTCGGTGGACATGGGGTCCACTGTCCGTCACCAGCATCGTGTCGGGAAAGGGGCCCCTGCCCCGGATGGACGGGGACATAGGTCCCGAAAACCGGGCCCGATGCCCCCG
This sequence comes from Streptomyces laurentii, assembly GCF_040635425.1. NCBI lineage: Bacteria > Bacillati > Actinomycetota > Actinomycetes > Kitasatosporales > Streptomycetaceae > Streptomyces > Streptomyces laurentii. The sequence continues at coordinate 113,306 of NZ_JBEYHT010000019.1, forward strand.
AGCGCGCCCTTCCGGACGAACCCGGCCGGGACCCGGCCGGGACCCGGCGGTGGATCAGCGGCGGGTCAGCGGCGCTCGGCCTGCATGCGGGCGACGAAGGCGGCGGCCTGCGAGCGGCGCTCCATGCCCAGCTTCGACAGCAGGCTGGAGACGTAGTTCTTGATGGTCTTCTCCGCGAGGTGGAGCCGCTCGCCGATGGCCCGGTTGGTCAGGCCCTCGCCGATCAGGTCCAGGATCTTGCGCTCCTGCTCGGTCAGGTTGGCGAGCCGGTCGTCGCGCTTGGGACTGTTGCCGTCCCGCAGCCGCTCCAGGACGCGCGCGGTGGCCACCGGGTCGAGCAGCGACTTGCCGGCGGCGACGTCGCGGACCGCGTTCAGGAGCTCGTTGCCGCGGATGGCCTTGAGCACGTACCCCGAGGCACCTGCCATGATCGCGTCGAAGAGCGCCTCGTCGTCCGCGTACGAGGTGAGCATCAGGCAGTTGATCTCGTCGTCCTGGGAGCGCACCTCGCGGCACACCTCGACGCCGCTGCCGTCCGGCAGCCGGACGTCGAGAACCGCCACGTCGGGGCGGGTCGCGGGAATCCTCACCAGGGCGTCCGCGGCCGTGCCGGCCTCGCCGACGACCTCGATGTCGTCCTCCACGGAGAGCAGCTCGTGGACGCCGCGCCGGACGACTTCGTGGTCATCCAGCAGAAAAACCCTGATTTTTCCTTCTTCGCGCACGGAGTCAGTCTCACATATTCACTCTTCCCGTGCCCGGGGTGCCCGGGATAACGTGCCGGTTGTTCCGACGACGGCGTCGGGCCGTTGTCCAGTGCGCTGACCAGCGAAGAGTCCCGAATTTCTCGATTTACTTGGAAATCCAAGCAAAATCGCAGGTCAACGAGGGTTTCGCGGAATTGTTGCGTGATGGGTAACGTGCCTATGACGGCGTTCGCCGGGGCACCTGTCACGCCCGACCCCGGCCACCGTCGCACCCACCCCGTGCGAAGGGAACGGATGAGGCGGAGAGCCTCCCCCTACCTTTGATAGGGGGGACCCCAGGCCCTTACCGGCGAACCCGGGGGCCGGACCGACGGAGGAGCACGCACGTGACCGTGGAGAGCACTGCCGCGCGCAAGGCGACGCGCAGCAGCGGCACCAAGCGCACCGCAAGCGCCGGCGCTAGCGCAAGCGCGAGCACCACCAAGAAGACCGCCAGCGCGAGCGCCGCCAAGAAGACGACGCGCGCCAAGGGCCAGACCGCCAAGGCCCAGGCGGCGAAGCCGTCCCAGGCGTCCCCGCAGCCCCACGAGCCCGAGCTCGTCCAGCTGCTGACGCCCGAGGGCGAGCGCGTTCAGCACCCTGAGTACGACATCGACCTGAGCGCCGACGAGCTGCGCGGCCTGTACCGCGACATGGTCCTGACGCGTCGTTTCGACGCCGAGGCCACCGCGCTGCAGCGGCAGGGCGAGCTGGGCCTGTGGGCCTCGCTGCTCGGCCAGGAGGCCGCGCAGATCGGCTCCGGCCGCGCGCTGCGGGACGACGACTACGTCTTCCCCACCTACCGTGAGCACGGTGTCGCGTGGTGTCGCGGGGTCGACCCGACCAACCTCCTCGGCATGTTCCGCGGTGTGAACAACGGCGGCTGGGACCCGAACACCAACAATTTCCACCTGTACACGATCGTCCTCGGCTCGCAGACCCTGCACGCCACCGGCTACGCCATGGGCATCACCAAGGACGGCGCGGACTCGGCCGTGCTCGCGTACTTCGGCGACGGCGCCTCCAGCCAGGGAGACGTCAACGAGTCGTTCGTCTTCTCCGCGGTCTACAACGCCCCGGTCGTGTTCTTCTGCCAGAACAACCAGTGGGCCATTTCCGAGCCGACCGAGAAGCAGACCCGCGTCCCGCTGTACCAGCGCGCCCGCGGCTTCGGCTTCCCCGGCATCCGCGTGGACGGCAACGACGTCCTCGCCTGCCTGGCCGTGACCCGGGCGGCCCTGGAGCGCGCCCGCCGCGGCGAGGGCCCGACGCTCATCGAGGCGTTCACGTACCGCATGGCCGCTCACACCACCTCCGACGACCCGACCCGCTACCGCCGTGACGCGGAGCGCGAGGCGTGGGAGGCCAAGGACCCGATCCAGCGCCTCAAGGTGTACCTGGAGCGCGAGGGCCACGCCGACGCCGCCTTCTTCGAGGAGCTCGAAGCGGAGAGCGAGACGCTCGGCAAGCGCGTCCGCGAGGTCGTCCGCGCCATGCCCGTCCCGGAGCACATGGCGATGTTCGACAACGTGTACGCGGACGGGCACGCGCTGGTCGACGAGGAGCGGGCGCAGTACGCCGCCTACCAGGCGTCCTTCGAGGGCGGAGAGGCCGAGTAATCATGGCTGTTCAGAAGCTTCCCCTGGCCAAGGCGCTCAACGAGTCGCTGCGCAAGGCCCTGGAGACCGACCCCAAGGTCATCGTCATGGGGCTCGATGTCGGCAAGCTCGGCGGCGTCTTCCGGATCACCGACGGTCTGCAGAAGGACTTCGGCGAGGACCGGGTGATCGACACCCCGCTCGCGGAGTCCGGCATCGTCGGCACCGCGATCGGTCTCGCGCTGCGCGGCTACCGCCCGGTCGTGGAGATCCAGTTCGACGGTTTCGTCTTCCCCGCGTACGACCAGATCGTCACGCAGCTCGCGAAGATGCACGCCCGGTCGCTCGGCAAGGTCAAGATGCCGGTCGTCATCCGTATCCCGTACGGCGGCGGCATCGGCGCGGTCGAGCACCACTCGGAGTCCCCCGAGGCGCTGTTCGCGCACGTCGCGGGCCTCAAGGTGGTCACCCCGGCGAACTCTTCGGACGCCTACTGGATGCTCCAGCAGGCCATCCAGAGCGACGACCCGGTGATCTTCTTCGAGCCCAAGCGCCGTTACTGGGACAAGGGCGAACTCGACACCGAGGCCATCCCCGGCGAGCTGCACAAGGCCCGGGTCGCCCGCGAGGGCACGGACCTCACGCTCGTCGCGTACGGGCCGATGGTGAAGACCTGCCTGGAGGCGGCCGCGGCCGCCGCCGAGGAGGGCAAGTCGATCGAGGTCGTCGACCTGCGGTCGGTCTCGCCGCTGGACTTCGACACCATCCAGGCGTCGGTCGAGAAGACCGGCCGGCTGGTCGTCGTCCACGAGGCGCCGGTCTTCTTCGGTTCCGGCGCGGAGATCGCCGCCCGGATCACCGAGCGCTGCTTCTACCACCTGGAGGCTCCGGTCCTGCGGGTCGGCGGCTACCACGCGCCGTATCCGCCGGCGCGCCTGGAGGAGGAGTACCTGCCGGGCCTGGACCGCGTGCTCGACGCCGTCGACCGCTCGCTGGCGTACTGAGGAGAGCATCGTGACGATCCGTGAATTCAAGATGCCCGATGTGGGCGAGGGCCTGACCGAGGCCGAGATCCTCAGTTGGTACGTCAAGCCG
>NZ_JBEYHT010000020.1:0-110510 GCF_040635425.1 Streptomyces laurentii
TGCCCGCCCGGGACGACCTTGTCACCTCGGCCCCGCCGGGCCGGGCCCCCGGGGCCGGTCCGCGAGGGGAGCCGGGCCCGGTTCGTCGTACGGCGGCACCGCCATGCAGCACCGTACGGCGTGATTGCCCGGCACGTGGTCACCGCGGCCGGGGCGTGGTGCTTGCTCCCGGTGGTGGGTGTTCACGGGCGGGACGTTCAAGGGTCCCCGCCGTGGGGACGGCGGTCTATCCGAAACGGCCGGAGATGTAGTCCTCGGTCGCCTGGACGCTCGGGTTGGAGAAGATGCGCTCGGTGTCGTCCAGCTCGACGAGCTTGCCCGGCTGGCCGACGCCCGCCAGGTTGAAGAACGCGGTCCGGTCCGAGACGCGGGCGGCCTGCTGCATGTTGTGCGTCACGATGACGATCGTGAAGCGCTCCTTCAGCTCGCCGATGAGGTCCTCGACGGCGAGCGTCGAGATCGGGTCGAGGGCCGAGCAGGGCTCGTCCATCAGCAGCACCTCGGGCTCGACCGCGATGGCGCGGGCGATGCACAGACGCTGCTGCTGACCGCCGGAGAGGCCGGCGCCCGGCTTGTTCAGGCGGTCCTTGACCTCGTTCCAGAGGTTGGCGCCCTGGAGCGAGCGCTCGACGATGTCGTCCAGCTCGGACTTCCGGAACCCGCCGTTGAGGCGCAGGCCCGCCGCCACGTTGTCGAAGATCGACATGGTGGGGAAGGGGTTGGGGCGCTGGAAGACCATGCCGACGGTACGGCGTACCGCGACCGGGTCGACGCCGGCGCCGTACAGGTTCTCGTCGTCCAGCATCACCTTGCCCTCGACGCGGCCGCCGGGGGTGACCTCGTGCATGCGGTTCAGGGTGCGCAGGAAGGTGGACTTGCCGCAGCCGGAGGGGCCGATGAAGGCCGTCACGGAGCGGGGCTCGACGGTCATCGAGATGTCGTCGATCGCCTTGTGGTTGCCGTAGTAGGCGGAGAGGCCGCTGACGTCGATTCGCTTGGCCATATCAGTTCACATCCAGAGTGCCGCGTCAGCGGCCGGTCTTCGGGGACTTCCAGCGGGCGATGCCGCGGGCCACCAGGTTGAGGATCATGACGAAGGCGATCAGGACGAGCGCGGCGCCCCAGGCACGGGCGACGGCGGCGTCGGTGCCGACCGCGTACTGCTCGTACACGTAGAGCGGCAGGGAGGACTGGGCGCCTTCGAAGGGGTTCGGGTTGATCAGCTTCGTACCGAACACGAGGAGCAGGACGGGGGCCGTCTCACCGGTGATGCGGGCGATCGCGAGCATGACGCCCGTGGTGATGCCGCCGATCGCGGTGGGCAGGACCACCTTCAGGATCGTGCGCCACTTGGGGACGCCGAGGGCCAGGGAGGCCTCGCGCAGCTCGTTCGGGACGAGCTTCAGCATCTCCTCGGTGGAGCGGACGACGACCGGCATCATCAGGATCGCGAGGGCCATCGCGCCGGCGAAACCGGAGGGGCCGAAGCCCAGGAGCAGGTTCCAGGTGGCGAGGATGAACAGACCCGCGACGATCGACGGGATGCCCGTCATGACGTCGACGAAGAAGGTGACGGCCTTGGCGAGCGTGCCGCCGCCGTACTCGACCAGGTAGACCGCGGTGAGCAGACCGATCGGGGCGGCGATCGCGGTCGCGATGCCGACCTGCTCGATGGTGCCGAGCAGCGCGTGGTAGATGCCGCCGCCGGGCTCGGTGTCGAGGACACCGTTCATCGAGTGGGAGAGGAAGTAGCCGTCGACGACCTGCGCGCCCTCGCTGAGGGTGACCCAGGCGAGGGAGAGGAGTGGGACGACGGCGAGGACGAAGCTGACCCAGACGAGGCTGGTGGCGACGCGGTCCTTGGCCTGCCGGGCGCCTTCGACCTTGGTGGTGACGGCGAACGTGACGAGGACGAAGAACAGCGCGGAGAGCAGGCCCCACTGGACCTTGCTGTGCCAGCCGGCGGCGAGGCCGAGGCCGCAGCCGGCGGCGATGGAGCCGGCCGCGACGGCCGCGGGGGTCCAGCGCGGGAGGCGGGCCTGGGCGAGGGGCGGCTTCGGGGCCGCGGCGGTGCCGACCGGGCGTTCCTGTATGGCGTGGCTCATGAGTTCGCCCCCGAGTACTCCTTGCGGCGCGCGATGATCATGCGGGCGGCGCCGTTGACCAGCAAGGTGATGACGAAGAGGACGAGACCCGAGGCGATCAGGGCGTCCCGGCCGTAGCCGTCGGCCTCGTTGAACTTCGCGGCGATGTTCTGGGCGAAGGTGCCGCCGCCCGGGTCGAGCAGATGACCCGAGATGAGGAAGCTCGGGGAGAGGACGACGGCGACGGCCATCGTCTCGCCGAGCGCGCGGCCGAGCCCGAGCATCGAGGCGGAGATGATGCCGGAGCGGCCGAAGGGCAGCACCGCCATGCGGACGACCTCCCAGCGGGTGGCGCCGAGCGCGAGCGCGGCCTCCTCGTGCATCTTCGGGACCTGGAGGAAGACCTCGCGGGTCACGTTGGTGATGATCGGGAGGATCATGATGGCCAGCAGGATGCCGACGGTGAACAGGTTGCGGGCGAGGCCGTCGCTGGACCTGTCGAAGATGTACGTCCAGCCCAGGTACTGGTCCAGCCAGGAGTTCAGGCCGGCCAGGTACGGGACGAGGAAGATCGCGCCCCACAGGCCGTAGATGATGCTGGGCACCGCGGCGAGCAGGTCGACCACGTACGCCAGCGGCTTGGCCAGCTTGCGCGGGGCGTAGTGCGAGATGAAGAGCGCGATGCCGATGGCGACCGGCAGGGCGATGGCCATGGCGATGACCGACGAGACGATCGTGCCGAAGGCGAGGACGGCGATGCCGAAGACCGGCGGGGTGCCGGCCGGGTTCCACTCGAAGGTGGTGAAGAAGTTGGCGCTGTCCTGCGAGATGGCCTGGGCGGCGCGGTAGGTCAGGAAGACCGCGATCGCGGCCATGATCACGAGGAGCGTGATGCCGGAGCCGCGGGACAGACCGATGAAGATACGGTCGCCGGCGCGGCCGGTGGACGTGGAGGGCCGGCGGCGCTCTCCTATGTCGGGTGTTTCGGGTGTGGTCGTAGCCATCTGAATTCTCCGGTCTGCGGAGCCGGTACGCGTCTCACGCGGGTGGGCGCGGCGTTCGGGCTCCTGGCGGCGGTGCACCGGATGCCGGGGGCGGCCTCTGCTGGTCTCCGTGGAGGCGGGAGAGGCCGCCCCCGGCGTGGGGTCAGGACAGGGTCGGGACGATCTCGCGGACCTTGGCCGCGATCTCGGCCGGGAGCGGGGCGTAGCCGGCGTCGGAGAGGATCTTCTGACCCTCCTCGCTGGCGGTGTAGTTGAGGAAGGCCTTCAGGGTCGGCAGGGTGTCGGCCTTGTTGCCCTTGTCGCAGGCGATCTCGTACGTGACGAGGAGGATCGGGTACGCGCCCTCGGCCTTCGTCGTGTAGTCGAGGGACAGGGCGAGGTCGTTGCCGGTGCCCTTGATCTTCGCGGCGGCGATGGCCTTGGAGGCGGTCTCGGCGTTGACCGGGACCGGGGCGGAGGCGCCGGTGTTGATGCTGACCGTGCTGAGCTTGTTGGCGGTCGCGTAGGAGAGCTCGACGTAGCCGATGGAGCCCTCGGCGCCCTTCAGCGCGGTGGCGACACCGGAGTTGCCGTTGGCGGCCTGGCCGTTGGGGGCGGGCCACGACTTCGTCTTCGGGTCGTACTTCCAGTCGGCCGGGGCGGTGGTGCTCAGGTACTTGCCCAGGTTCTGGGTGGTGCCCGACTCGTCCGAGCGGTGGAAGGGCTGGATGGTGCTGTCCGGGAGCTTGGCGCCCGGGTTGAGCTTGGCGATCGCCTGGTCGTTCCACTTGGTGATCTTCGTGTCGAAGATCTTCGCCAGGGTGGGGGCGTCGAGGACCAGGTTGTCCACGCCGTTCAGCTTGTACGCGATGGCGATCGGACCGCCGACCATCGGGAGGTCGATGCCCTTGCCGCCCTTGCAGATCTTCTGCGAGGCGGCGACCTCCTCCTCCTTCAGCGCGGAGTCGGAGCCGGCGAGGGCGACCTGGCCCTGGTTGAACTTGGTGATGCCGGCGCCGGAGCCGATGCCCTGGTAGTTGACCTCGACACCCGCGCAGGCGGCCTGGAAGTTCTTGACCCACAGGTCCATCGCGTTCTTCTGCGCGCTGGAGCCCGCGGCGAGCAGCTGGCCCTTGGCGTCGTCGCACTTGATGTTCGACGCGGCGGCGGAGGTCTTGCCGCCCTTCTTGGTGGGCTCGCTGTTGTTGTCCGAACCACACGCCGAGAGGACGAGCACGCCGGAGACGACGAGGGCACCGATCGCGGAGGCGCGAAGCCCGTTCTTGCGCGAAAGCTTCACTTTCGGGTGTTCCTTCCAGAAGCCGCCGTGCCGTGGACCTTGGTGTCCTGAACGTATCCGTGGCGGCGTGGGTCGGGTGGTGGGGTGCGGTTCCGGTTTGGGGCCGGGCACCTCGTACGGCCGAAATTAGGCAGAACAGGTGAAGCGGCCCATGGAAGAGAGTGAACGGCAAGTGAACCGTGCCGGAAGGTGAGGTGCGGGGATGTGGATCAAGGTGCCGTGCCGCCGACCGTACGCCACCGGGTGTCGCCGTACGCCACCGTGCGCCGCCGGGTGCCCCATGTACCGCGCACGCCGGGTGCCCCGGGCATGACAGTGCCGCCGGGCCCGCGAGGGGCACCGGCGGCACGGGGGGTGGGTCGGATCAGCTCGGGACGGCGTCCACGTGGATCACCCGGGCGTTGAGGTCGCACCAGACGGTGGAGGTGCCGCCCGAGACGGCGCGGTTGCCGAAGTGCCGGTACTGGTATCCGTTGTCGGTCCGCTCGCAGTCGACGTACGCGGTGAACGCGCCGCCGGTGCAGGTGACCGAGGCGCCCTTGTGGCCGGCGCTGCCGGTGACCAGCCGGGCCGAGCAGCTGAGGTCGGCCGCGGTGGCCGGGAACGCGGTGGCCGACAGGCCGCCGACGGCGAGACCCAGGGCGAGGACGGCTCCGGCGGCACGCTGGCGGATGTGCATGGAAAACCTCCCGTTGTACGACGAGGTGACCGCAATCGTCACCAAGAGGAACGTAGGGGGCGTTCTTCCGTTACGTCAGCAAACCCGGGGAAAGTTGGCGAGTGGACGCCATGACCTGCTGGTCAGCCGGCCGATGCGGTACGCAGCGCCTCGTCCAGCAGGGCACGGTCGCGCGGCTGGGTGAGGCGGGCGCGGGCGGCGGCCGGCGGCAGCCAGACGACCGTGTCGACCTCCCGGTCCGGTGCGAACGTGCCGCCGAGGGCCCGGGCCACCCAGTAGGTGACCTCCTTCGGCTGCCCGTTCACCAGGTAGCGCACGACGGGCAGGCGGGCGCCAAGCGTGCAGGACTGGCCCGTCTCCTCCAGCACCTCGCGCCGCGCGCACGCCGCCAGCGTCTCGTTCCGCTTCCGCTTCCCCTTCGGCAGCGACCAGTCGTCGTATTTCGGCCGGTGGACGAGCGCGACCTCGACGCCCTCGCCCCCGCCCCCGCCCTCCCCGTTCCGGGCCCGCCGCCACAGCACCGCGCCCGCGGCCAGGATCACGGGGCCGGTGGCGCTCACCGCACCGGCGCCGTCGTCCGGGACCAGGCGCGCTGGAAGGCGAAGCGGGCGGCCTCGACCTCGTGGCGCTGGTCGGCGTGCAGGACCCCGAGGGCGTACGCCGTCGCCGGGGCGATCCGCGGGGTACGGGCCGCCGCGGAGGCCGCGGCGGCGGCTTCGGCGGCGTCGCGGTGCCGGTCCAGGGCGCGGGCCGCCTCGTACAGGACCGGATCGGGTACGCCGTCGCCGCGCAGCACCTCGGCGGCGTACCGGTGCAGCCGGAGCAGGCCGCGGGTCTGGTGCCAGGGCGCGTCCTGCGACTCGCCGGCGGTCAGGCCGAGGGCGGCGGCGTTGTACGGGGCGGCGGCCCGGGCCAGCGGGAGGACGCCGACCGCGTCGCGCAGCCGGCGTTCGACGACGGCGGCGGGCGCGTCCAGGACCTCGTCGGCGCGGGCGGCGCCAGCCGGGCCGAGCGGCACCTCGGAGGCGAGCAGCGCGACGGCGTCGGCGACGGCGTGGAAGCGGGCGGAGCCGAGCGCCTGGAGGGCGGCGGAGTGGGCGCGGGTCCGGGCGAGGGTGAGCTGGCGTTCCAGGAGGGCGCCGGCCCGGGCGGCGCCGACGGTGAGCCCCCGGCTGCCCTCCGGGTCCCCGCCGGCCCGGGCGGCGGGGACGGCCGCCGTCGCCGCCGTACCGCCGCCCGCCAGCCGGGCCAGCGCGTCGGCCAGCCGGACGAGCCGGGAGGTGCAGGCGTGTTCCAGGGCGAGGGTGCCGGAGAGCCAGGCCAGCTCGGCGCGCAGCTGGTCGGCCCAGGCGGGGTCGAGCAGGGGGCGGTAGGTGTGCAGGGTGCCGCTGATGCGGCGGGCCGCCGCCCGCAGGGTGCGGGCGGCCTCCTCGGCGCCCCCGGTGCCCGCGCCGCTCTCGGTGTGGAGCCGCAGTCCGCGCAGGAAGTCGGCGGAGCGGGCGTGCAGATAGGGGGCGAGGACCTCGCCCGCGGTGGCGTCCGGGGGAAGGTCCCTGGGGACATCCCGGGGGTCCCGGGGGCCCAGGGGGTCCGGGGCGACGCCCTGGGGGGAGTCCCGTACGACGTCCTGCGTGGGGTCAGGATTGGGCACGCCGGCGCCTCCGCGCGTCGATGAGCATCTCCTGGACGTGCCGGAGCGGACGGCCCTCGGGATCGGTCGCGTGCCGCGTCCAGTTTCCGTCGGCGCCCAGGTGCCAGGAGGTGGTGGTGTCGGACATCCCGGTCTCCAGGAGCCGGGTGAGGGCGGCCCGGTGGCCGGGGTCGGTGACCCGGACCAGGGCCTCGATACGGCGGTCGAGGTTGCGGTGCATCATGTCGGCGCTGCCGATCCAGACCTCGGGCTCGCCGCCGTTGCCGAAGGCGAAGATCCGGGAGTGCTCCAGGAAGCGGCCGAGGACCGAGCGGACCCGGATGTTCTCGGACAGGCCCTCGACGCCGGGGCGTACGGCGCAGATGCCGCGTACCCAGATGTCGACGGGCACGCCGGCCTGGGAGGCGCGGTAGCAGGCGTCGATGACGGCCTCGTCGACCATCGAGTTGACCTTGATCTTGACGTACGCGGGCCGTCCGGCGCGGTGGTGCGCGACCTCTTTGTCGATCCGGGAGACCAGGCCGTCGCGCAGCGACTTGGGCGCGACGAGCAGCCGCCGGTAGGTCTCGCGCCGCGAGTAGCCGGAGAGCCGGTTGAACAGGTCGGACAGGTCGGCCCCGACCTGCGGGTCGGCGGTGAGCAGGCCGAGGTCCTCGTACAGGCGTGCGGTCTTGGGGTGGTAGTTGCCGGTGCCGACGTGGCTGTAGCGGCGCAGGACCTCGCCTTCCTGGCGGACCACGAGCGACAGCTTGCAGTGCGTCTTCAGGCCGACGAGGCCGTAGACGACGTGACAGCCGGCCTCCTCCAGCTTGCGCGCCCACTTGATGTTGGCCTGCTCGTCGAAGCGGGCCTTGATCTCGACGAGGACGAGGACCTGCTTGCCGGACTCGGCGGCGTCGATGAGGGCGTCCACGATCGGCGAGTCGCCCGAAGTCCGGTACAGCGTCTGCTTGATGGCGAGGACGGCCGGGTCGGCCGCCGCCTGCTCCAGGAACGCCTGGACGGAGGTGGAGAAGGAGTCGTACGGGTGGTGCAGCAGCACGTCCCGCTCGCGTACGGCCGCGAAGATGTCGGGCGCGGACGCGGACTCGACCTCGGCGAGGTCGCGGTGGGTGCCGGCGACGAACGTGGGGTACTTGAGCTCGGGCCGGTCGAGCGAGGCGATGCCGAACAGGCCGGTGAGGTCGAGCGGTCCGGGCAGCGGGTAGACCTCGGAGTCGGAGATCTTCAGCTCGCGGACCAGCAGGTCGAGGACGTACGGGTCGATGGACTCCTCGACCTCCAGGCGCACCGGCGGGCCGAAGCGGCGCCGCATGAGTTCCTTCTCCAGGGCCTGGAGCAGGTTCTCGGCGTCGTCCTCCTCGACCTCCAGGTCCTCGTTGCGGGTGACCCGGAACATGTGGTGGGCCAGCACCTCCATCCCCGGGAACAGCTCTTCCAGGTGCGCGGCGATGACGTCCTCCAGCGGGACGTAGCGCTCGGGCGAGGCCTCCAGGAAACGGGAGAGCAGCGGCGGGACCTTGACGCGCGCGAAGTGGCGGTGGCCGGTGACCGGGTTGCGGACGACGACGGCGAGGTTGAGCGAGAGCCCGGAGATGTACGGGAAGGGGTGGGCCGGGTCGACGGCGAGCGGGGTGAGGACCGGGAAGATCTGCTGCCGGAACAGCGTGAAGAGGCGCGCCTGTTCCTTCTCGGTCAGCTCGGGCCAGCGGATGAGGTGGATGCCCTCGTCGGCGAGCGCCGGGGCCACGTCCTGCTGGAAGCAGGCGGCGTGCCGGGCCATGAGTTCGCGCGAGCGCGTCCAGATCAGGTCGAGCACCTCGCGCGGCTGGAGGCCGGAGGCGGAACGGGTGGCGACGCCGGTCGCGATGCGGCGCTTCAGGCCGGCGACGCGGACCATGAAGAACTCGTCGAGGTTCGAGGCGAAGATCGCGAGGAAGTTCGCTCGTTCGAGGAGCGGCGTCGCGGGGTCCTCGGCGAGTTCGAGGACGCGTTCGTTGAAGGCGAGCCAGCTGCGTTCACGGTCGAGGAAGCGCCCCTGGGGCAGCTCGCCGGCCTCGTCGTCCTCGTACGCGTCGGGGTCGGCGTCGAGGTCGGGGGCGAGATCGCTCACGGGGCCGCTGCGCACGGCGTGCGGCCGGTGCGCGGCTATGGAGCCCAGGGAAGGCTGGGCCGACGGAGCGGGCGCGTTCGTCGGAGTCGTGACCGGTACCTCGGCGGGCTGCTGGCTCATGACCCCATTCTTCCGCGTGAAGGGGTGGTCGGGCGCGTCGGAGCGGGCCGTGGGGGAGGGCAGCCTCCCCTTGGGGAGGGCGCGGGCGCGGACGGGCACGGTGCGCTTCATTGCGTGAGCGTCGCAAGCGCGTCTGAATGGCCGGTAACGGGGACGTGACGTGCGGGAATCGGGGGCCGGGCTCGTAGGGCGGAAAAAAGGGGGGACGGGCCCGCTTCCGTGCGGGCCCGTCCCCCCTTCTCCGTCGGCCTGATCGCCTACGGCAACCGGGAGCGCAGGACACGGAAGGCGGCGAGGAGCGCGAGGGCGGCGAGGGCCAGCAGGATGCCGGTCTCGACGAGCTGGAGCGGCCAGAAGTGACTCTGCGGGTGGACGTCGGCGTAGTCGGTGACGCCGCCCTGGCGGGTCAGGCAGCCGGCGTCCCAGCGGCAGTCCTCCAGGCTGACCTTCTGGCCGGAGGACGTGAGCATGCCCTGTTCCAGGGTCCAGGAGCGGTCGGAGCGGTCGGAGCGGCCGAGAGCGGTCCCGGTGAGGGTCTCGGTGGGCCACAGCAGGTGCCGGTATTTGACGAAGGCGAGGATCACGCCGCCGGTGAGCAGGGCGGAGGTCAGCAGGGCGGGCAGGGTACGGCGGATCAGCAGGCCGACGAGAGCGCCGAGCGCGAGGCCGAAGAGCGTGGCCGCGACGGGGACGGTGCCGGGCAGGGAGGCGTAGACGGTGGGGTCGTACCAGGAGCTCGGGTAGTCGGCGTCGGGTGCGTCGTCCCAGGACCACCGGAAGACCAGGTTCACGACCACGACGAGCACGACGGTGATCACGGCGGACGCGGTGAGCTTGGCGGCGAGCCAGCGGGCCGGGGAGGCGGACTGGGTCCAGGCCAGTCGGTACGTGCCGGTCTCCAGTTCGCGGGCGACGAGCGGGCCCGCCATGTAGCCGGCGACGGCGGCGGGCAGGAGGAGCAGGCCGAGCCCGACGCGCTCCGTGAGACGGCTGGCCAGCAACTGGGCGTCGAAGTACTCGCGCGCCAGCTGGTAGCAGTCCGGGTCCCGGGTGTCCTTGACGCAGTCGGCCGTCTTGAGGACGTTGACGGCGTGGCCGGACCAGTAGACCGAGAAGAGCAGGACGGCCACCGCGACGGCGGCGAGGGCGATCACCCCCCAGACGGTCCAGCGGTGCTGGCGGGCCGTCACCTTGGCGAAGACCAGGAGGGAAAGTTTCCTGGGCGAAGGGCCCTTGGCGGCCGGGGGCGGGGCCGTTTTCGCCGGGCTCGTCAGGGTCGGGGCGCTCATGCGGCGGCTCCTTCGGGCGTGGCGGAGGCCGCGCGGAGGTGGGCGAGGACGAGTTCTTCGAGGGACGGCTCGGAGCGCTGCCAGCCGTCCGGGACGGGCGCGCCCTCGATGCGGACGAGCGCGGTGAACTGACGGCCCGTCGTCGCGGTGTCGACCACGGTGTACGGGGAGAGGTCGGCGTCCTGGGCCGGGCCGGCGAGCACGGTGTGCGCGTCGAGCAGGTCGTCGACCGCGCCCGCGAGCCGGATCCGCCCGTCGTGCAGGAGCAGCAGGTGGTCGCAGGCGTCGGCGAGTTCGGCGAGGATGTGCGAGGACATGACGATGGTGGTGCCGTGCTCGGCGGCGTCGGCCATCAGCAGGCCCATCAGCTGGACGCGGGCGAGCGGGTCGAGGTCGGCCATCGGCTCGTCGAGGAGCAGGAGTTCGGGGCGCTTGCCGAGGGCGAGCGCGAGGGCGAGACGGGTGCGCTGGCCGCCGGAGAGCGAGCGGACCGTGGCGTTCGGCCGGAGACCCGGGTGGTCGGCGACGGCGAGTGCGGCGTCGGCGTCCCAGCGGCCGGGGTTGAGGGCGCGGCCCAGGTCCAGGGTCTCGCCGACGGTGAGCTGGGGGTAGAGCGGGCGGTCCTGGGCGACGTACGCCATCCGCTCCCGTTCCGGCGTGCTGATCGTGCCCTCGGTGGGGCGGAGCAGGCCGGCGGCGAGGGTGAGGAGGGTCGACTTGCCGGCGCCGTTGGGGCCGGCGAGGGCACAGACCCGGCCGGCGGGCAGGTCGAAGGAGCAGTCGCGCAGGGACCAGGGGCGGCTTCTCCCGCCGTACCGCAGCCCGAGTCCGTCTGCCGCCAGGGCGATCCCTCCGGTGCTGTGCCGGGTGTGCTCGGCGGTCACGCGTCCCCCTCGAAGTATTCGTTCAGTACGGATGTGAACAAGGCCGCCACGTCCTCCCGCTCCAGCCCCTCCGCGCGCGCCCGGCGGGCCCAGCCGGCGAGTTCGCCGCGCAGCGGCGAGTCGGCGGGGGCGGCGGTGCCGAGGGTGGCTCGGACGAAGGTGCCCAGGCCCCGGCGGGCCTCGACGAGGCCTTCGCGTTCGAGCTCGCGATAGGCCTTGAGGACCGTGTTGGGGTTGATGGCGGTGGCCTCGACGACCTCGCGGGCCGTGGGCAGCCGGTCGCCGGGGGCGAGGATGCCCATCCGGAGGGCCTGGCGGGTCTGTTGGACGATCTGGAGGTAGGTGGCGACCCCGCTGCGCCGGTCGATGCGGTAGGCGAGCACGCGCTTGCACCACCCTTTCACTAATCAAGTAGTGAAAGGGTGGTGGAAAACAGGGGGCGGTGTCAACCGCCCCCTGTGTGGGCCGAGTTCGGCTGCCCTGATCTGCCCCGGTTGGAGTGGATCAAGGTGGTGTCAGGTCAGGCCAGGTCAGGACTCCGCGCGGTACATCAGGTCCACCTCGTGCGTACGGAAGCCCAGCCGCTCGTAGACCGTCACCGCCGCCGTGTTGTCCGCGTCGACGTACAGCATCGCCGTCGGCAGCCCCTCGCCCGCCAGGTGCCGCAGGCCCGTCGCCGTCAGCGCCTTGCCGAGGCCGCCGCCCTGGGCGTCGGGCAGCACGCCGACCACGTACACCTCGCCCAGCTGCTCCTCGGCGTGCACCTTGGTCCAGTGGAAGCCGACCAGCCGGCCGTCCTTCTCCGCCAGGAAGAAGCCCTTCGGGTCGAACCACGGCTCGGCCATCCGGTCGTCCAGGTCGCGCTGGGTCAGCGAGCCCTGCTCCGGGTGGTGCGCGAACGCGGTCGCGTTGACGGACAGCCAGGCCGTGTCGTCCGCGCCGGGCGAGAAGGTGCGGATGGTGACGCCCTCGGGCAGCACCGGATCGGGCAGGTCGAGCGGCACCAGCGGGCGGCGCAGCTGGCGCAGCTCGCGGAACAGGGTCAGGCCGAGCACCTGGGCCAGGTGCCGCGCGGCCGGCTTGCCGCCGTGCGCCCAGACCCGCAGCCGCTTGCCGGTCGCGTCGAGCAGCGCCAGGCCGAGTGCCCGGCCGTGCCCGCGGCCCCGGTGCGCGGGGTGCACGACCAGCTCGGCCGCGGGGGCCTCGACCGGGTCGGTCTCCTCCAGCTGCGCGTAGCCGTAGAGGTCAGGGCCGACGGTGAGCAGGAGGTGACGGACGCCCTCGCGCCGTCCGTGGCGCAGGTAGAGCCGCCCCTGCTCCGACACGGCGTGGACGCCGTCGGCGCGGTCGGCGGCATCGAGCAGCTCCAGGGTGTCCCGGACCTGCTCGGGGCTCAGTTCTTCGTGGGTGGTGATCTGCCGACCGGGTTCGAGGGCCGGCGCCGCGTCAGACGTCATGGTGACGAGCCTACGGGGGGCGGGCGCGGGCCTGTGGGAGAAAGCCCCGAGACTGTCAGGTGCGAGGCGACCCGGGAGAGGCGGCCCGTGAGATGAATGGCAACCACCTCGTAACCGGTTCCCCCCTGTTGCGCTACGCGCGTTGACCTTAGGCTGCGCGAGCAGCAGCGGATTCGTACAGAAAACTGGGGAAAGATGGCAGGGACTAGGAAGCAGAACAGGACCGGGCGGCGCATTCTCGCCGCCGGTGCGGGCCTCGCCACCGTCGGCGCGCTGGTCGCCGCGATGCCGGCCGGCGCGGCGCAGGACACCGCCGCCGGGCAGGGCGGCACCAACGGCAAGGGCTGGGGGCGGATGGTCGACGTCCAGCTGCTCTCCTTCAACGACCTGCACGGCAACCTGGAGCCCCCGGCCGGTTCGTCCGGCCAGGTCAGCCGGGTGAAGCCGGACGGCACCACGGAGAAGATCGACGCCGGCGGCGTCGAGTACCTGGCCACCCACCTGCGCCAGGCCCGCCAGGGGAACCGTTACTCCATCACCGCCGCCGCCGGTGACATGGTCGGCGCCTCGCCGCTGCTGTCCGGTCTCTTCCACGACGAGCCGACCATCGGCGCGCTCAACGGCATGGACCTGGACGTCACCTCGGTCGGCAACCACGAGTTCGACGAGGGCGCGGCCGAGCTGTCCCGCCTGCAGAACGGCGGCTGTCACCCGACCGCCGGCTGCTTCGACGGCGGCAAGAAGTTCGGCGGCGCCGACTTCCCGTACCTCGCCGCCAATGTGACGAGCGAGAAGACCGGCAAGCCGCTGCTCGACCCGACCTTCGTGTGGGAGAAGGACGGCGTCAAGATCGGCTTCATCGGCGTGACCCTGGAGGGCACCCCGAACGTCGTCACCGCCGAGGGCGTCAAGGGCCTCAAGTTCGGCGACGAGGTCGAGACGATCAACAAGTACGCGAAGATCCTGGAGCGGCAGGGCGTCAAGTCCATCGTCGCCCTGGTCCACGAGGGCGGTCTGCCGGCCTCCGCGAACTACGACTACGACTGCGACAGCCCGGTCGCGGGCGGCGGTGTCTCCGGCCCGATCACCGAGATCGCCAAGAACGTCGACCCGCAGGTCGACGCGCTGGTCACCGGTCACACCCACAACGCGTACGTGTGCACCATCCCCGACCCGGCGGGCAAGCCGCGCCTGGTCACCTCGGCGGCGTCGTTCGGCCGGCTCTACACCGACACCACGCTGACGTACGACCGCGCCACCAAGGACATCGTGCGCACCGCCGTCGACTCGGCGAACCACGCTGTCACCCGTGACGTGCCGAAGGCCCCGGACATGAGCCGCCTCATCGGCCAGTGGCAGGACCTGGCGGCCCCGATCGCCAACCGCCCGCAGGGCTGGATCGCCGCCGACATCAACGGCCGCGGCTCCACGGCGTACGAGAAGCCGCTCGGCGACGTGATCGCCGACGCGCAGCTGGCGGGCCTGGCCCCGGCCGGCAAGGGCGGCGCGCAGGTGGCCTTCATGAACCCGGGCGGCATCCGCGCCGACCTCGTCCACAAGGCGTCCGGCGCCGAGGGCGACGGTGTGGTGACCTATGGCGAGGCCTTCGCGGTGCAGCCGTTCACCAACATGATGAACGTGGTCGACCTGTCCGGCGCCGACCTGGTCGAGGCGCTGAAGCAGCAGGTCAGCGGCTCGAATCTGAACGCGGTCAAGATCCTCCAGGTCTCCAGGGGCCTGACCTACACGCTCGACATGACCAAGTCGGGCGCGGACCGTGTGGTGACCGGCAGCATCAAGCTGAACGGCGAGGCGATCGACCCGTCGAAGAGCTACCGCGTCGCGATGAACGAGTTCCTCGCGGGCGGCGGCGACGGCTTCGCGGCCCTCGCGAAGGGCACCAACAAGCTGGTCGGCGCCTCGGACCTGGACCTCTTCAACGAGTACCTGGCGGCGAACTCCTCCGCCACCGCGCCGCTCGCGGTGCCGGCGGCCGACCGCATCACGGTCGTCCGGTGAGCAGTTCGCGAGAGGCAGTTCGCGGGAAGCGGTAAGCGGTAAGCAGTAACGGTTCGAATCCGCCGCACCGCGCACACGTGCGTGAACGGCGGAAAGGGCGGTCTCCGTATCCACGGAGGCCGCCCTCTTTCGTGTGAGCTTTCGGGGAGCCCGTACGCGCCCGTACGCGCCCGTACGGGCGGGGAAAGGCGTTCAGCGGACCGCCTGGACGTTGTCGGCGGCCGTCGACCACTCGACGCCCGCCATGGGCCGGATGTGCGCGATGCGCACCACCCGCCCGTCGGCGTGCGGTTCGTGGGTGACGGCGAGCAGGAGGCCCTCCTTGCCGCTCGGAATGTCCCGTACCAGCGTGTTGACCAGCGGATGCTGCTCGTGGCCGGCGGCGTCGACCGGGTGGCCGGGCGCGCTCGGCAGACCGGCGGCGGCACGGTGCACGAACTTCTCCCACCCTCGCGCCGCTCGGTCGCGCAGTGCGCGGCTCGGCGCACAGGGGCAGGGATCGGCGGCGGTCATGGCGGCGTTCCTTTCCGAGGACATCCGTGGGGCGCGGATGGCTGATAGTCATTCAACGGGGGTACACCGACCTGGAGAGCGCCTCATGCTGGGCACGTCGTTGAATGCGTTGAACGCCAGGGAGCTGGGATGGGACGCACGCCGAACACGGCCCTCGTACGCGTGATGGCCGAGGCCGACTGGGGAAACGGGCAGCTCGCCCGCGCGGTGAACCGCGCCGGGGCCGAGGCCGGGCTGACGCTCAGCCATTCCGCCAGCACGGTCACCTACTGGCTGCGTGGCTCCCTGCCGAAGAAACCCGTCCGCCCGGTCGTCGCCGAGGCCCTGTCCCGGCGGCTCGGCCGTCCGGTGAGCTGCGCGGAGCTGGGGTTCGTCCCGTCCGACGGCGTGGCGGGAAGTGGTACGGGTGAGGGCGACGACCCGGCGGCCACCGGCACGCGCGGCCTCGCCGACCTGGCCCGGAAGGACATGGACCCCTCGCGGCGGGGCGTGCTCACCGCGGGCCTGTACTCGGCGGCCCTGACGGTGCCGGGGTTCGGCGACAGCGGCGCCCCGCCGGACCTCGCGGCGGAGGAGGTCACGGCCGGCCGTACGGTGCGGATCGGCTCCGGCGAGGTCGCCACCGTACGCACGATGACCCAGCACATCGCGATCATTTTGGACGACCTCGGCGGCGGCCACGCCCGCCCGATGGCCGCCGCCTTCCTGACGAACACCGTGCTGTCCTGGCTGCGGGCCGACGCCACGGCGGCGGTGCGCCGGGACATGCAGGCCGCCGCCTCCGACTTCGTCTATCTGACGGGGTGGATGGCGATGTACGAGCGGGCGCACGGCCTCGGACAGCGCTACTTCGTGCAGGCGCTGGAGCTGGCCCGGGACGCCCAGGACCACCTCACGTACTGCCGGACGCTGCGCGGGATGGCGCTCCAGGCGGCGAATCTGCGGTACGGGCGGCGGGCCCTGGAGTACGCGGACTCCGCCGCCGAGGCGGCCCCGGTCGCCGGGCCCCGTCTGGTGGCGTTCCTGCGCGGGCAGCAGGCGCACGGCGCGGCCCTGGTGAAGGACCGGCGGCAGGCGTTCGGGCGGCTGCGGGAGACGGAGGCGGCACTGGCCCGGGCCGACGGCCGCAACGACGCCGTGGGCGGCTACGACCAGGCCGCGTACCACTTCCACGTCTCGCACGTGCTGTACGAGCTGGGCGACCTGCCCGGCTCGATCACCGCGCTCCAGCGGTCCAACCGGGTCCGGTCCCCGCACGAGCGGCAGGGCCGGGTGCACGCGCACGGGGTGCTCGCCGCGCGGCAGTGGGAGCGGGGGCACGTGGAGGCGGCGTGCGCGACCTGGGACCGGTTCCTGGACGACTACACCGCCCTGTCGACCGCGCGGGGCGACGAGCACTTCGCGGTGCTGCGCGGGCATGTCGCGGCGAAGCCCCGGAGCCGGGTGGTACGGACCCTGGGGGAGCGGGCGCGGGTGGTCGCGGAGCAGAAGAGCGCGGCCTGAGGCGGGACTTTCGAAACTTTCCCTGGCCCCGGCGGCCGCCGACGGGGGGTCAAGCCCGTTCCTGTGCCGCGCGGGCACGGTCGCACATGCGCAGCATCAGCTCTTCCGCCTCCTTCTCGGATCCGGCTCCGTCACGGACCGGTCCGTAGTGCATCTCGATGAACACGGTGCCGACCCGGGCCCGCCACATCAGATGGGGGCCGACCTGGCTCGGGTCGGCCATCTCGCCGTCCTTGACCCGGTAGCCGGCGGACGCGCTCTGGTCGCCCACAGCACGGCCGGGGACGGGGGTCTCCTTCCCGCCCCCGGGGTTCGACCCCCGCCGGGTCTCCGCGGCGAACCCCTCGGCCGCGGTCGCCGTGTCCGGGCAGGCGTACGTGTCGAACCGGACCTTCAGGTCGGTGTGCCCGTCGGCGTCCCGGGTCTGGGACTCGTACTCCGCCTGGGCGTTGACGCACGTGGTTCCGTCGCCCGTGAGGCCCGCGGGCTGTGTGGTCTCCCAGGGGCCCGGCAGGTCGGTCAGCCCCGGCAGCATCCGCTCCGCCTCGGCCGGGCTCAGCGCCCGTGTCCGGCCGTCCTTCCGGCCCTGGCTTCCCTCGTTTCCGTCGTTTCCCGGGGTGGTGCCGACCAGCTGCACCACGCCGTAGACGAGGAGGGCGGCCGTCACGACGAGCGCGGCCGCCAGGCCCAGCAGTCCGGCGGTCGTATTCGGTTTGTTGACGGTGATCGGGCCGAGCGAGATCTGACTTCCGCGCATTCTGGTGCCGCTGACCGTCACGACGTTCGTCATCCCGGTGTGGGTCGTCGACACGTTCAGGCGTGTCGCCAGGACCTGCCGGAAGGCGGGGTCCGCCCCCAGTTCCTCCTGGAGCACCC
Organism: Streptomyces laurentii; assembly: GCF_040635425.1. Classification (NCBI taxonomy): domain Bacteria; kingdom Bacillati; phylum Actinomycetota; class Actinomycetes; order Kitasatosporales; family Streptomycetaceae; genus Streptomyces; species Streptomyces laurentii. Next base: position 17,472 of record NZ_JBEYHT010000020.1, read on the forward strand.
GCTCGGCCTCCCGCCGGGCGTCTTCGTCACCGGGCGCGGCCTCCAGTCCGGTCAGCGCCGCCTGTCCCCGCGGCGTTGCGGCCAGCCGCTCCCGCACGAGCCGGACGGCCGTGCCGGCGGCCTCCTGCCCGATGCTCGTCACCGCGCCCGTGAGCAGCGCGATCGCCAGAGCCGCGAGTTCCGTCTCCACACCAGCCCCCCGTACATCCCGGATCGCTTCCGAAACCCGGTTGTTCCCGTCCTGGCGGGAGGAACACACCCCTCCGGTCCCTCTCCCGCCGGGCGAGGGACGGGGAGCCCGGCATGGTGGAGGAAGGTGAGACCTAGGACCGGCGCCCGATGGCATATGCCCGATCGCTGGCTACGCTCCAGCGCGACGGATTCCGCGTGACGGCGCAGCTCACCTGAGGAGTCGACAGGATGTCAGCGATCTCGACCGCGCATATGCGCATTGCCCGCCCCTCCCGTGACCTGGAGTCGGCACGCCGCTTCTGGGTCGCGGGGCTCGGGCTCGACGTGCTGTACGCGCACGAGGCGGACGGCGGCGAGCGGCAGCATTCGCTGCTGATGGTCGGCTGGCCGGACGCCGGGTGGCATCTGGAACTGACCCGGGACCCCGCCGCCCCGCTCGAACCGACGCCGACCCCCGACGACCTGCTCGTCGTCTACCTGGCCGGGCCCGTGCCGGACGCGCTGGTCGAGCGGCTCCTGGCGCACGGCGGCACGCGGGTGCCCGCGCACAACCCGTACTGGGACACCTGGGGCGTCACCGTCCAGGACCCGGACGGCTACCGCCTCGTGCTCTGCACCCGCTCCTGGTCCCACTCCTGACGGCCCCCGGCCCCCGGCCTCACACCTCCGGCGGCGGGGTCGGGGCGCCCGGGAATCGGAGGGTGGCCACGGTGCCGCCGCCGTCCGCCGGGGTGAGGGCGACGGTGCCGCCGGCCTGCCCGACGGTCCGGGCGACGATCGACAGGCCGAGCCCCGAGCCGGGCAGGCTGCGGGCCGACGGGGAGCGCCAGAAGCGGTCGAAGACGTGCGGGAGCTCGTCGGCCGGGATGCCCGGGCCGTGGTCCCGTACGGTCAGCTCGCCGCGCATCAGCCGGACCTCGACGGTGCCGCGCGGCGGCGAGAACTTCACCGCGTTGTCGAGGACGTTCACCAGGGCCCGTTCGAGCCCGGCGGGCTCCGCCCGTACGTACCAGGGCGCCAGGTCCGTCTCGAAGGTCAGCTCCGGTCCGCGCAGCCGGGCCCGGTCCAGGGCCGAGCGCAGGATGGTGTGCAGCGGCACCACCTCCAGCGGGCCGGGCGGGGCGGCCTCCGGCCGGGCCAGTTCCTGGAGGTCGCCGACCAGCGACGCCAGCTCCGTGAGCTGGGCCTTCACCGAGGCCAGCAGGGCCCGCCGGTCGTCCGGCGGCAGCGCGCGGCCGGTCTCGTCGCTGCGGGCGAGGAGTTCGATGTTGGTGCGCAGCGAGGTGAGCGGGGTGCGCAGTTCGTGGCCCGCGTCCGCGATGAGCCGGGCCTGCCGGTCGCGGGAGGTGGCGAGCGCCGCCGTCATCGCGTTGAACGACCGCGAAAGCCGGGCGATCTCGTCCTCGCCCTCCACCGGGATGCGGACGGTCAGGTCCTCGGTCGCCGCGACGTGTTCGACCGCGCCGGTCAGCCGGTCCACGGGCGCGAGCCCGGTGCGCGCCACCCACAGTCCGGCCGCGCCCGCGCCGAGGACCCCTATGCCGGAGACGACGAGCAGTACCCAGCCCAGGGTGGACAGCGAGTTGTCGATCTCGGACAGCGGCCGGGCGAGCGAGACGGCGAGGCCGGGCCGGCCCGGCTGCTGCTGGTAGGTGTAGACGCGCATCTGGCGGCCGTCGGCGTCCCGGGTGGTGTGCAGGGTGTCCGGGATGAGGCCCTGCGCGACCCGGAGGTCCGCCGCCTGCACGGGGATGGCGGCCCGGCCGGAGGTGCAGGCGGTGCCGTCGGGCAGCACGACCTGGACGGTGTACGGGGGGAGCGGGGGCACCGGGCTCTCGGTGCGGCAGCCGGCGAGCACCAGGTTGACGTACGCGTTGTCGACCTTGCTGCCGCGCAGCGACGCGTCCAGCTCGTGCTCCAGCTGGGCCCGGGCCACCAGCCAGCACGCGAGCGACACGGCCGCCACCGCGACCGCCACGGCGAGCGCGGTGAGCAGGGCGAGCCGGGAGCGCAGCGGGCGGGACCGGAACCAGACGACGGGGCCGGTCATACGGCGCCGGCACCCCCGCCCGTACCGCCGGCACGCAGGACGTATCCGACGCCGCGCACGGTGTGCACGACCCGCGGCTCGCCGCCCGCCTCCGTCTTGCGCCGCAGGTACATCACGTATACGTCGAGCGAGTTGGAGCTGGGCTCGAAGTCGAAGCCCCACACGGCCTTCAGGATCTGCTCGCGCGTGAGCACCTGCTTCGGGTGCGCCAGGAACAGTTCCAGGAGCGTGAACTCGGTCCGGGTCAGTTCCACCGGCCGGCCGTCCCGGGTCACCTCGCGGGTCGCCAGGTTCATCCGCAGGTCGTCGAAGGCGAGGACGTCGCCCCCGCCGGCCGGCTCGGCGGCCGCGGCGGCCCGGGCGGCGGCGTACGCGCTGCGCCGCAGCAGCGCCCGGATCCGGGCGAACAGCTCGTCCAGCTCGAACGGCTTCACCAGGTAGTCGTCCGCGCCCGCGTCGAGGCCGGTGACCCGGTCGCCGACCGTGTCGCGGGCGGTGAGCATGAGGATCGGCACGGTCGAGCCGGCCGCGCGGATCCGGCGGGCGGCGGTGAGCCCGTCCATGCGGGGCATCTGGACGTCGAGGACGACCAGGTCGGGGGCGTACGCCTCCAGCTTGGCGAGCGCGTCGAGACCGTCGACGGCGTCCTCGGTCCCGTATCCCTCGAAGGCGAGGCTGCGGCGCAGCGCCTCGCGCACCGCCGGCTCGTCGTCGACGATGAGGATGCGCTCGGTGCCGCCGCTCTCGGCCTCGGCCCGCTGACCCGCTTGCTGTCCCGGGTGCTGCCCCACGATGCCACTCATGGGGCCAGCGTCCCACGTGTCCGTCCGTACGCCCGCCCAGGTGTCCGTCACGGGATCAGACGCTGCCGCCCCCGCGCAGGGCGGGCAGATCGGCCTTGAGGGTGTCGACCGGAATCGCGAATCCGAGACCGACACTGCCGGCGGCTCCCGAACTCCCCGCGCTCGTGGGCGAATACATCGCCGAATTGATGCCGATGATCCGGCCGTTCATGTCGATCAGCGCGCCGCCGGAATTCCCGGGATTGAGCGAGGCGTCGGTCTGGATCGCCTTGTAGGTGGTCTTGGAGGAGCCGGTGTCGCCGTTGAACTGCTGCCCGCCGAATTCGAACGGCCAGCCCTGCCGCGGGTTCCACTGCTGCCCCTGCGAGCCGTCCTGGCCGCCGTCCTCGCGGGCGACGGTCACGTCCCGGTCGAGCGCGGAGACGATGCCACTGGTGACGGTGCCGGTCAGGCCCTCGGGGGAGCCGATGGCGACGACCTGGTCGCCGACCCGGAGGCCCGAGGAGTCGCCGAGGGTGGCGGCCTTGAGCCCGGACGCGCCGCGCAGCTTGATCAGCGCGAGGTCCTTGGCGGGGTCGGTGCCGACGACCTCGGCGGTGTACGTCTTGCCGGTGCTGAGCCGGACGCTGATCGTCGAGGCCCCGGAGATCACGTGGTTGTTGGTGACGATCTCGCCGCCGGAGGTGATGATCACGCCGGAGCCGGTGGAACGGCCGCCGGAACCGCTCGCGGAGATCTCCACGATGGACGGGGAGACGGCCTGGGCGACCCCGGCGACCGTGCCCTTGCTGCCCGAGGCGACCGTGGTGCCGTCCACCGGGCTCGGCGCCGCCGCGGTGATGCCGGGCGTGTCGTCGGTCCACCGCTCGATCAGGGTCGCGGTGCCGCCGCCGACCGCGGCCGCGGCGATCGCGACGGCGGTCAGCAGGCCGACGCCGCGCCGCCGGGCCCGCCGGCGCGCGGCGGGGGCGTGGGCGGTGTGCTGCTCGTGCGCGCCGGGGGAGGCGAACGGGTCGTGGGGCGGCAGGGGCGGCCGCGGCGGCCAGGACGGCTGCGGCTGGGGCTGCTGCTGCGGCTGGTGCTCCGGGAAGTCCGTCATGGGTACGACTCTCCGGGCCGTACATGAGAACCGTCTGAGGACGTGGTGAGAAGCCCGACAGAACCCCGTATGCCCGAAATAAAGGCCCACCCGGGCCGAACCGCGGCCCGGGCTTCCTCAGGTCACGCGCGAGGTCACTCGCAGCCGCAGGACCGGCGCACGATCAGCGCCGACGGGAACTGCCGCACCCGGTCGCGCCGCGACCCCGCCACCCGCAGCGAGTCGTCGAGCACCAGGTCCACCGCCGCCCGGGCCATCGCCGGCCGGTCGGAGTAGACCGTGGTCAGCGGAGGGTCGGCCAGCCCGGCTTCCTTGACGTCGTCGAAGCCGGCCACCGCCAGCTCCTCCGGCACGTCGATGCGCAGTTCGCGGGCGGCCCGCAGCACGCCGAGGGCCTGGTCGTCCGTCGAGCAGAAGATGGCCGGCGGGCGGTCCGGCCCGGACAGCAGGCCGAGCGCGACCTTGTAGGCGTCGTAGCGGTTGTACGGGGCCTCGAAGAGCCGTCCCTCGACCGAGCGGCCGGACTCGATCATGGCCCGCCGCCAGCCCTCGACGTGGTCGGCGACCGGGTCGCCGATGGACGGGGTGGTGGGGACGCCGCCCAGGCACGCCACGTACGGGTGACCGTGCTCCAGGAGGTGCCGGGTGGCGAGCTGGGCGCCGCCGATGTCGTCGGTGACGACCGCGACGTCGTCGATCGCCTCGGGCCGCTCGTGCAGCAGCACGACCCGGGCGTCCCACGCCTCGATCTCGCTCGCCGCCTGCTCGCTCATGCCCTGGCTGACCAGGATGAGCCCGGAGACCCGCATGCCGAGGAAGGCGCGCAGATAGTGGATCTCGCGCTCGGTGCGGTAGTCGGAGTTGCCGACCAGGACCATCTTCCCGCGCGCGGCGGCGGCCTGTTCGACCGCGTGCGCCATCTCCGCGAAGAAGGGCTGGCGCGCGTCCGGGACGATCATGCCTATGAGGTCGGTGCGCCGCGACGCCATCGCCTGGGCCACCCGGTCGGGGCGGTAGCCCAGCTCCTTGATGGCGGCGAGGACACGCTCGCGCGTGGCCGGGGCGACCGGCCGGGGTCCGTTGTTGATGACGTAGCTCACGACCGCGGTCGAAGTCCCCGCCAGTCGCGCCACATCGTCCCGCGTCACCTTGGCCACGCGCGGCAGTCTACGCGGGGTGACCTTGGTTCCGGCAGGTCGCGTCCACCCCGTGGCCACCGCACTGTCGCGCGGGCGGCCCGCCGGGCGTCACCTCGGCGTTCCCGGAGGCTCCCGGGGGCTTCCCGGCGGTACCGGGCGGTGCCGGGCGGTCCCGGGTGGGCCTTTGGCGGTCCCGGTCAGCGCTCCCGCGCGGCCTCGGCCGGGCCGCGGTCCCGGCTCGGGGGCTGGGCCCGGGTCCGGGTCTGCTCGGCGCGCGCGGCCCGGTTCTCGGCGCGCGCGGCCCGGTCCTCCGGCTTCTCGGCCGTGACGAAGCGGTAGCCGACGTTGCGTACGGTCCCGATCAGCGACTCGTGCTCGGGCCCGAGCTTCGCCCGCAGCCGCCGTACGTGCACGTCGACCGTGCGGGTGCCGCCGAAGTAGTCGTACCCCCACACCTCCTGGAGCAGCTGCGCGCGCGTGAAGACCCGGCCCGGGTGCTGGGCCAGGTACTTGAGCAGCTCGAACTCCTTGAAGGTCAGGTCCAGGACCCGGCCCTTCAGACGGGCGCTGTAGGTGGCCTCGTCGACCGACAGGTCGCCGTTGCGGATCTCCATGGGGGAGTCGTCCGTGTCGAGCTGCCGGCGGCCGACGGCGAGCCGCAGCCGGGCCTCCACCTCGGCCGGGCCGGCCGTGTCGAGCAGCACGTCGTCGATGCCCCAGTCGGCGGTGACGGCCGCCAGGCCGCCCTCCGTCACGACGAGGATCAGCGGACAGCCGGGGCCGGTGGAGCGCAGCAGCTGGCACAGCGAGCGGATCTGCGGCAGGTCGCGCCGCCCGTCGACGAGGATCGCGTCGGCGCCGGGGGTCTCGAGCAGGGCCGCGCCCTCGGCGGGGGCCACGCGCACGTTGTGGAGCAGCAGGCCGAGGGCGGGCAGCACCTCGGCGGAGGGCTGGAGGGCGTTGGTGAGCAGCAGCAGCGAACTCATCGCGTCCCACCTCCCCGGGTTCCTGGGGCGGGCCGCGGGGGCGTCGGCCGGCTCGCCGCGCGGCCACGGCTGCGGCTGCGTCGGCGACGGTCGTGCGGGGTTCGCTCGTCCATGACGTCGGTTCCTCCTCGGTCCGTGCGAGGACGTCTGCGGGTGCGTCCGCGGGTGACGTGGGGGTCGCCCGACGGGGTGGCTCACGTAGGGGGTGCCTATGGCTCTCGCGCCCGAGAGCGTTTGTTCATCCGCCTGTAACAAAGGACCGGAAACACAAAAGGACCCGGGGGCTGCGATGCCCGGATCCTCCGCCAGCACAATAGCCCACATGAGTTCCGAGGCAGAGGGCCGATTTCACATGGTGGATGTTTCCTCGCTCACTTCCCGTACACCTTCCGGACCGCCGCGCGGTGTGCTCCGGACCGGTCTGCGGACCGAGGACGGTGTCCGGATCGAGGCGGTTTACGAAGCGGCCACTCCCAGTGTCACCGATACGGCCGTCGTGGTCGCCCACGGGTTCACCGGCTCGGCCGGCCGGCCCGCGGTGCGGCGCGCCGTCCAGGCCTTCCGCGCCCACGCCAACGTGGTGTCCTTCTCCTTCCGCGGCCACGGCGGCTCCGGCGGGCGCACCACCGTCGGCGACCGCGAGGTGCTCGACCTGTCCGCCGCCGTCCGCTGGGCGCGCGGGCTCGGCCACGCGCGCGTGGTGACGGTCGGCTTCTCCATGGGCGGCTCGGTCGTGCTCCGGCACGCCGCGCTGGAGCGCGGGACCGGCGCGCGTACGGACGCGGTGGCCGCCGTCAGCGCCCCCGCGCGCTGGTTCTACCGGGGGACGCCGTCCATGCGCCGGGTGCACTGGGTGGTGACCCGGCCGGTCGGCCGGCTCGTCGGCCGCTACGGGCTCCACACCCGGATCGACACCAAGGAGTGGGACCCGGTGCCGCTGTCGCCGGTCGAGGCGGTGCCGCTGATCGCTCCGACGCCGCTCCTTGTCGTGCACGGCGACCGCGACCCGTACTTCCCGCTCGATCACCCGGACAGCCTCGTCGCGGCGGCGGCCGCGTCGGGCGGCACGGCCGAGATGTGGCTGGAGCGCGGCATGGGCCACGCCGAGAACGCGGCCGACGACGAGCTGCTCGACCGCCTCGGCGCCTGGCTGGTCCGGCCATAGCCCATGATGGTGGGCGGCGCGCACACGAACGAAGGGAGCGCCGTCATGGCAGCGGGAACCATCCGCTACTGGGCCGCGGCGAAGGCCGCGGCCGGGGTCGCCGAGGAGCCGTATACGGCCGGGACGCTCGCGGAGGCGCTGGCCGGCGCCCGTGAACGGCACCCCGGCGAGCTGGAGCGGGTCCTCGTCCGGTGTTCGTTCCTGATCGACGGCGACCCCGTGGGGACCCGCGCGCATGAGACCGTACGGCTGGCCGAGGGCGGCACGGTCGAGGTGCTCCCCCCGTTCGCAGGAGGGTGAACCGCACACCATGAGCAGTGATCAGCAGTATCCGTACGACCCCCAGCGCGCGCAGTACCCGCAGCATCCGCAGCACCCGCACGCGCCGGCGCATCCGCAGTACGGGGATGCCGAGGTCGCCCAGACGTGGGAGGGGCAGACCTGGGACACCCAGTACCAGCCGGTGGTGGGGCACCCGCAGGCGGCTGCGTATCCGCAGCAGATGCCTCAGGCGCCCCAGACACCCCAGATGCCTCAGCCGCCGCAGTCTCCTGACATGCAGGCGACGGCGTACATGGCGCCGGTGCAGGCGCATCAGCCGCAGGCTCCTCAGGCACCCCACGCCCCTCAGGTCCCGCAGTCTCCTGACATGCAGGCGACGGCGTACATGGCTCCCGTGCAGGCGCATCAGCCCCCGGTTGCTCAGGCCCCCCAGGCCCCTCAGGTCCCGCAGTCTCCTGACACGCAGGCGACGGCGTACATGGCGCCGGTCCATGCCCACCAGCCGCCGGCCCCGCAGCAGGTGTACCCGTCGCCGGCGACGGGTGGACACCCGCTGCCGCCCGAGGTCACGCAGGCGCCGTACGAGGCGCAGGCGCAGGCCCAGGCCCACGCGCAGGCTCCGGTGCAGGGCCACACGCCCTCCCACGCGCCCGCGCACGCCGGGGCTCCCGCGCCCGCCGGGCCCGACGCCGGCCCCGCGTACTCCAGCCCCACCACCTCCGGCGACACCCGGATCACCGACGCCCAGCGCGCCCGCGCCGAGGGCCGGTCGCCGATCATCGACCCCGGCATGCGGCCGGCCGCGATCACGGCGGGGCTCGGCGTCCTGCTGGCCGGCGGCGCCGTGCTCGGTTCGTACGGACTGCTCGTCCCGCTGGTCCTGCTCCAGGCGCTCACCGCCGCGGGCTGGTTCCGGCTCAACGGCATGTGGCCGGCCCGGCAGGGCATCGCCCTCGCCTTCCTCGGCGGCGTCGTCGCCGACGCGGCGCTGCTGGCCGCCGGCCGGGAGCACGCGGCCGGCGCGATCACCGGCACGCTCGGTGTCTGGGTACTGCTCACGGTGGTGCTCCAGCTGCGCAGCCACGCCGACCCGGACGAGCGGATGTACGGCCTGATGGCGACGGTCGCGTCGGCCGCCCTCGCGGTCCTGGCCACCGGCTACCTGGGCGCCGAGTCGGACGCGGTGGTCGCCGGGGCCCTCGCGGTCGCCGCCGGCACCCTCGCCCGCGCCGTGCCGCTGCCCGGCCCGGTCTCCGCGGTCGTCGCGCTGCTCGCGGCGGCGGCCGGCGGTCTGGCGGGCGGCGCGTTCACCGGCCTGGGCGCCTCCTCGGGCGCGTTGCTCGGCCTGGGCGCCGGAGTGTGCGCGCTGATCGGACTGCGGGCGGCCGCGTACGACTACCCGTCGCGGTTCGTGCATATGACGGCCGGTGTCGCACTGCCGCTCACCGCCGCCGTGCCCGCCGTCTACCTGCTGGGACGCGTCCTCGTGTAACTCTCCGGCATATGCCCCGGCCTATCCCCCGGCCTGTCCCGCGGCGGACCGTCCCGGGAGGCGCCCGGGGAACCGACCGGCCCTTTGACACGTCGATCTTGTGTCGGAGGGCCGGTTTTCTTTCCTAGGGATGGGGGCGAAGCGATGCGCGCACTGCGGGTGCTGCTGATCCTGGCGGTCGTGCTCGGCGGGATCCTCGTCGGCGTGGACCGGCTGGCGGTCGCGTACGTGGAGTCGGAGGCCGCCGGCAAGGTGCGGTTCGGGACCGTACGGCCGGAGTCGACGGACGTCGACATCAAGGGCTTCCCGTTCCTGACCCAGATCACCGGCCGGCGCTTCGACGAGGTCGACGTGAAGCTGACCGGAGTCCAGACCTCCGCCGGCGGCCAGTCCATCCGGATCGGCGAGCTGACCGCCGAGTTGCGCGACGTCACCCTGGACGGCGACTACGCCATCGACCGGGCCCGTACGGCCGACGGCACGGCCCTGATCGGGTACGACGACCTGGCCGCGGCCTCGGGCCACGAGGCGAAGGTGGAGTACGGCGAGGGCGGCAAGCTGAAGGTGACGGGCGGGGTCCGGGTCCTCGGCCGGATGATCACCCGCACCGTGACGTCCACGGTGACCCTGGTGAACGGGAACACCCTCCGGGTCCGGGCCGACTCGGTGCCCGGCGAGGGCATGCCGGGCCTGGAGCAGCTGATCCGGTCCCGCACGGACTTCGACCGGCGTGTCGAGGGCCTGCCGAAGGGCATGCGGCTGACGAAGGTGGAGCCGCGGCCGGACGGCCTGGCGGTGATGGTGGCGGGCGAGAACGTCGCCCTGACCGCGCCCTGAGCCGTACGTGGAGCCCTGAAAGTCTCCGGCCGGAGCCCCCGGAGCCCCCGGAGCCCCCGGAGCCCCCGGAGCCCCCGGAGCCCCCGGAGCCCACGGAGTCCCGAACGCCGGCCTGGGCACCCGCGCCCACCCGGGTCGGCCCTGCGCTCGCCCTGTCATGGCCTCGTTCTTGGCCTCCACCCTGCCCCGGTACGCCCCGTCCTGAGCGTGTTCCGGAGGCTTCCTCACCCCGCTCTGGCCCCGTCTCCCACCCCTCGCGGCCGTTTTCTTCCCGGATCCGCCCACATTTCGAGACAGAATCATCCGACCTGCAAAATCCGAGGTCGCGAGGGCAGGCGGCCGCCGGTCCGGGGAGGCTCCGCACCCTTTGTCCGTCTCGAATGACGGATTTTCGTGTCTCAAAATACGACACGCCGGTGACATGGCCGGATGCCGTCCCTACGATCGTCGGCATGGAGCGACATGCGGAACTCACGAAGCGGCGGGCAGTAGACCTGTGCCGCATCGCCGCCATGCTCTGTCGATCCGTCTGAGCGGGACGCACTTTCCCCGCCTTCCCCAGGTCCCACCCGTGATGTCGGGGCCACTTCGCGTAGCCGTACGCCGTCGGTCGCACATATGCCCGATGCGTACCCGCACCACCCCCGCACCACACCGCCGCACACTGCCCCGGAGGAGAACAGCATGGCTCGCAGCGACGTCCTGGTCGACGCCGACTGGGTCGAGGCCAACCTCGACAACCCCCAGGTCGCCCTCGTCGAGGTGGACGAGGACACGTCGATCTACGACCAGAACCACATCAAGAACGCGATCCGCATCGACTGGACGAAGGACCTCCAGGACCCGGTGCGCCGCGACTTCGTCGACCAGGAGGGCTTCGAGAAGCTCCTCTCGGCCAAGGGGATCGCCAACGACACGACCGTCGTCCTCTACGGCGGCAACAACAACTGGTTCGCCTCGTACGCGTTCTGGTACTTCAAGCTGTACGGCCACCAGGACGTCAAGCTGCTCGACGGCGGCCGCAAGAAGTGGGAGCTGGACGCCCGCGAGCTGGTCGACGGCTCCGAGGTCCCCAGCCGTCCGGCGACCGACTACAAGGCCCAGCCGCAGGACGCCTCGATCCGCGCCTTCCGCGACGACGTCGTGGACGCGATCGGCAAGCAGAACCTGGTCGACGTGCGGTCGCCCGACGAGTTCTCGGGCAAGCTGCTCGCCCCGGCGCACCTCCCGCAGGAGCAGTCGCAGCGCCCCGGCCACGTGCCCACCGCCAAGAGCATCCCGTGGTCGAAGAACGCCAACGACGACGGCACCTTCAAGTCGGACGAGGAGCTGGCCGCCCTCTACACCGCCGAGGGCGTGGATCTCGCCACGGACACCATCGCCTACTGCCGCATCGGCGAGCGCTCCGCGCTCACCTGGTTCGTCCTGCACGAGCTGCTCGGTGTCGACAACGTCAAGAACTACGACGGTTCGTGGACCGAGTACGGCTCCCTCGTGGGCGTGCCGATCGAGCTCGGCTCCGGCAAGTAGTCCCTCGCCTTCCTCCCCTTCGACGTAAGGAATCCCGACATGTGCGGAGCGCAGCCCGGCGGCCCCGACGCCTCGACGATCAAGCCCGGTGAGACCACGATCCAGGGTTACGTGACCAAGGACGGCCAGCCCGTCACCGGTTACGTGCGCCTCCTGGACGCGACCGGCGAGTTCACGGCCGAGGTCCCGACCTCGGCGACCGGCCAGTTCCGCTTCTACGCGGCCGAGGGCCAGTGGACCGTCCGTGCCCTGGTCCCCGGCGCCACCGGCGACCGCACGGTCGTCGCCCAGAAGGGCGGCTTGGCCGAGGTCGCCATCGCGCTGTGACGCGTACGTCGTGACGCGTGCGCGGTGACGCGCACACCGTGACGCGTACGCCGTCACGGCACTGAACGGCCGAAGGGCCGTGCCTCTGGGGGGTTGGACGCCGACCAGAACGTGGCACGGCCCTTCGGTCTGCCCGCGACCGGGCGCGGGGCGCGCGTCCGGTCGTACGCTGAAGGTGTGTACGCACGGCGTCGGCGCGTCTACTTCTGGATGATGGGCGCCTGCATGGTTCTCTTCGTGGGCGCCTTCGCCGTCGTGCGCCTTTTCTCGGTCCCCGCCGCCATCGCCATGTGCGTGGTCGCCATGCTCATCCCGCCGGTCGCCGCGATGGTCGCGAACCGGCGTGGCCCGGAGGACCGCTGGTGGGACGACCCGACCGGCGACAAGCAGTCCGACGAGTGGTGGGACGAGCTCGACGGCAAGAAGCGCCCGGATCGGAAGGACCGCGACCGGGACGAGTAGGGGCGGCCCTTGTCCATGCCCGTCGGTGCCTGCCCGTGCCCGCGTGTGCCTGCCCGGGGATCAGCGGATCAGTGGAAGATCCCCGTGAGACCGTCGCCGCCTTCCTCGCAGGTGAACGTGCCCGCACAGCACTGTTCCCATCCGGTGGGCGCGGCGATCAGAAGCAGCTGCGAGAACCGGTCATCGGCCGGCGTCCGCCCGCCCAGCCACAGCCCCAGGGGCTCCACGACGGTGTCGGTGCCCGGCGGGGAACCCGGGTGCCGCGGTTCCGGCAGCACGGACACGACGTCCCGGGCCGGATGCCCGAACAGGTCGACGCCGTCCCACACCACGGAGGTCGTCCGCCGCGCCGTCCCGGCGGGCGACCGGACGTCGATACGGACGGCGGCGAGGCGGTCCGTACGGCCCGGCCCGCCGCCGGCGACGGTCAGCATCACGTCGCCGAAGGTGGCGACGGTGTTCCAGAGGGGATCGAAGAGCACTCCGGACAGCCAGGCGTCGTGGGCGTGCCGGAGTTCCGGGTAGCCGGCGCGGGTCAAGGACGCGCACTGCGGTCCGCGATGGACCTGGGGCGCCGTGGCGAGCACGGGACCGGCCTCGGCGGGGCCCGTCCCGAACCGGAGCGTCCCGGCCCCGTCCGGCAGGGTCACGCCGACCCCCGGCAGCAGCTCCAGCATCACGTCCGCGTGTCTCCTTCGCCGTCGTCCCCGTCGTCCCCGTCGTCCCCGTCGTCCCCGTCCTCGTCGTTCTCGCCGTCCTCTTCTCCGGCTTCCTCGTCGTACCAGCCCTCGATCATCCCGACGAGCCGTTCGTCGATCGGCTCGCCCATCTCGTCGTCCTCGGCGACCAGCCGGCGCAGGGTGTTCAGCGGGTACCAGTGCTCGCCGGGACCGGCCCCGGGCGCGCCCACGCAGGGGGTGTCGAGCAGTCCCGGCGCCTCCGTCTCGCCGTAGAACGGCGGCAGTTCGCCGGTGTCGAAGTCCGGCTCGAACGTCCACACCCACCCCTTGCGGCGGCACAGGACGTCGCCGATGTACCAGACGGCTCCCTGGACGAAGGGGGTACGGCGCTGCCGGGTGATCTCCTCCGGACCGGCGTACGTCGCGCGGACCAGGTCCTCCAGGGCGTCCAGGGACGCGTCGGAGTGGTCGAACGGGTGGGCGCCCGCGGCCTCGTGGGCCCAGCGCGTGAAATCGGTCCGCCGTTCGTCCAGCCACGCCAGGAGGCCGGGGTGGCGGGTCGCGTCGTAGGCGTCGTGCTCATGGGGCGCGGGCATGCCCGAAACCGTACCGAACGCCGTCGCCGATCGTCGCGACATGCCGAGGCAACAACCCCTTGGCCACGGCGGGTTGGCGGAATCTAGGGTGTGGGCCGGCGGACGGAGGCGGGACGCGGGGGCCCCTGCCTGGTCCGTCCGCGCACGAACCGTGTCCCGCGGCCCCCACCACCATGGGACAGTCTGTGAGTACGTCGAGTACGGCGCGTACGACGAGCGCATCGAGCGCATCGAGCGCATCGAGCACATCAAGCACGGCGAGTACACCGGGTGCATCCCTGCGGCAGCGCCTGAGGTGGCGCCTTTCCGCCGCGCTGGCGGTCGTCTCCTCGGCCGGAATGCTGCTGATCGGCCTGCCCGGCGCGGCGTCCGCCGCACCCGGTGACACGGCGAAGATCACCACGGGCAGCCGGTGCGACACGATGCACCTGAAGAAGGCCTATCCGCGCACCCCGAAGCAGTCCGGTGCGCCGAGCGAGCAGCACCACTGGACGAGAACGTCCCGGCTCCGAACGCCGGCGAGATGGCGGCGGTCACCGGCACACGTGCCGACATCGACAAGTGGGACGCGGCGTACGAGTCCTCCCGGAACCCGGAGGACATGCGCAAGGCGATCTACTCCCGCTACAAGCGCCACCGGGGCCAGTCCAATCAGCCCAAGCCGTTCGCGTCCTGGATGGTCAACCTGATCAGCGCCCAGGTCAGCGGGCAGAAGGGCGGTGTCTTCGAGACCAAGGCCGTCCAGGACTTCAATCTCGTCGGCCCTGCGGCACAACGACGCGCAGTACGACTTCACGAAGTCGCGGATGACGATGTTCACCAGCGAGAAGCCCAACCGGGCGACCCTGCGCGACTATCAGGCCGAGAACGCCCGGCTGCGGACCGAGCGCGGGACGGTCGGCAACCCGATCCGGATCGCCGAACGGCGGGCGACTGCCGCGGGGTTGTGGCCGGACACGCCGTACAAGAAGACCGACCCGAACTTCGCCGCGCTGGGGAAGAACGGCACGCAGGGCCCGCTCGACTCCCTTGCCCGCGAGTCGGGGAAGACCCCGGCGGAGGCGAAGCGGCTCCAGGACGAGTACAACCGCGACAACACCCGGTCGGCGCTCGGCCGTGGCCCCGGCGGTGTCGACTTCTCCACCCTTGAGCTCCAGTACGTCGGCAATCCGGTCAAGGGCAAGGGCCTGGACTACTCGATGAAGGCCGACCTCATGCCGGACGAGGACGAGAACCCGGGCTGGGGCGGCCAGGCCAAACTGGAGATGGCCTCCGACGCGTTCTTCACCTGGCTGGCGCTGTCCCCGGACCGGATGTGGGTGAACCTGAACCCGGACCAGCCCGACACGATCATGGACGAGGGCTTCTCGAAGACGGACACCGGCAGGACCCTGCTGGAGGCCGACATGGAGATGAAGCGGGACTGGTCCCGTGCCCTGGACCCGAAGAAGTCCCCGGGCAAGGAGTTCATGGCCGCGCTGCCGCAGGTCGACGGCGTCCCGTGCTGGGGCCCCGGCCGCAACTGGATCGTCCCCGGCCCCGCGAAGGTGCGCGAGCAGGACGGCGGCATCTACATCCTCGACGCCCCGCTCCTCGTCCATCACGCGCCGATGGACTTCACCACCCCGGGTCCCGGCGAGCGCTGCGACACGAAGCTGACGCGGGAGCAGAAGGACGCCGGCGTTCGCCTGATGAAGCAGTGGATCATGCCCGCGGTCCAGGAGAAGGTCAACCACGACCCGAAGTACGCCGACCTGCGGCGCGTCTACACCTCGCGCGTCGCGGCGGAGTGGATCCGGCAGCAGGACGCGAAGAAGGCCACCGACTTCCACGCGATCACCGACAGCGACGACCTCCGGCGGTGGCCGCTGCGCGGTGAGAACAAGGGCTGGGACAAGCGCACGGTGTGGGAGCGGATGCGCAAGTCCTTCACCGAGGGCGAGTTCCAGTACGAGTGGCCCTCCGGCGGCACCATCTACACCTACACGGTGGGCGGCGTCGACTTCTCCCAGGCGCCCAAGAAGAACATCTCCGGTACGGAGTTCACCGCGCGGCATCGTGAACTCCCGCGCACCACGAAGGACTCGGTCCGGGCCCAGACGTCCGCCCGGGACACGGACACCGCGTTCCTCGGCGGGAGCGGGTCGGTGCCGGCCGGCGAGGGCGGTCCCGGACCGACTCCGAAGCCCACCCCGACTCCGACTCCGACGTCCACCGCGAAGCCGGCGCCGAAGCCGACCGACGGGGGGACGCCGGCTCCGAAGCCGACGGCTTCGGGCCCGACGGCCGGGCCCGCTCACCCGTCCGCCCACGCGCCCGCGCCGACGGGCCGTGACGGCAGCCTGGCCCACACCGGTTCGAGCGCGCCGGTCGGCCTGATCGCGGTCCTCGCCGCGGCCGCCCTGGTGGCGGGTGGTGCCCTGGTCCGGTGGCGCCGCCGGACCCGCGCCACGAGCTGACCGGCCCACCCGGACAGCTGAGAGCCGAGGGCCGAGAGCCGAGGGCCGAGAGCCGAGGGCCGAGAGCCGAGGGCCGAAGGGGGCCTCCCGTACGTCGGGAGGCTCCCTTTCGTGTGAGGCCGGGGGTTGTCTCCCTGCCCCCCTGCTCTGCTACCTTCGCCCGCATGTTCCTTTTCCGTGCATAGGAGTCCGCGCTGCCGCGCCCCCTCACCGGGCGTGGCCTTCGCCGTCCTCCCCGCACGCGTGCGCGCGCCGTCGTACCGGCGCGCGACCTTTCCAAGGAACACCCCCATGTCTTCGCCTACAGCGGCGCCGTCGTACGCGGCCGTGCTGCGAACTCCCCATGCCTGCCGTACGTTCGGTGCCGCCCTGCTGGGCCGGCTCTCCTACGGAGTGGCCCCGCTCTCCCTGGTCCTGGCGGTCAAAGAGGCCACCGGTTCCTACGCCGTGGCGGGCGGCACCATGGCCGTCTTCGGCCTGACCGGAGTCTTTCTCTCCCCTGCCCGCGCCCGTCTGATCGACCGGTACGGGCCGCGCCGTGTGCTGCCGCTCATGGCCTCCGTGTACGCGGTGCTGCTCACCGTCCTGGCCGGCGCGACCGCGTGGTCCGGCGGGTCGGCGGTCCTGCTGACCGTCCTGTCCGCCGCCGCCGGTGCCACCACGCCCCCGCTCGGCCCGGTCATGCGGACGCTGTGGAGCACGCTGGTCCCCGACCGGCCGCTGCTGCAGCGCGCGTACAGCCTGGACGGAGTCGCCGAGGAACTCCTGTTCGTCACCGGACCGCTGCTGGTGGGCGTCCTGATGAAGGTCGCCGCGCCGTCGGCGGGCCTGGCCGTGAGCGCCGTACTCGTCCTGGCGGGGGCGCTCCTGCTGGTCGCGTCCCCGGCGGTCGACGGCTGGGGAACGGCGGGGCAGGCCGCCACGGCGCCGGAAGGACCGGAGGAGCCGGAGGGACCGGAAGGGCCGGAAGGGCCGTTCCAGGGGACCCCTCCCCGCGCGAGATCCCGCCTCGCGGGCGGCGGTTCGGGACTGAGGCGGGCGATCGCCGTCACCGCCGGGCTCGGGATGGGCCTGGGATCACTGGACCTGCTCGTGATCGCCTTCGCCGAGGAACACCGGGCCGCTCACACGATTCCGTGGATCATGGCCGCGCTGTCCGCGGGCAGCGCCGTCGGGGGCCTCGCCTACGGCGCCGTCTCCTGGCGCGTCTCCGGCCGCCACCGCGTCTCGGCGCTCGCGCTCGCCCTGGGACTCGTCATGGCCGCCACCGGCTTCGCGCCGCATCCGTACGTGCTCATCGCCGGGGCGGCGCTGGGCGGACTGTTCGTGGCCCCCGCGCTCACGACGGCGTATCTGATCGCCGACGAGTGCGCCGGCCCGGGGGCCCGTACGACCGCGGGCGCGTGGGTCAACACCGCGTTCAACGCCGGTTCGTCGGGTTCGACGGCTGCGGTCGGGCTGCTGGTCGGGCATATGCCTCTGCCCGCACTGTTCATCCTTGCCGCGGCTCCGGTCGTGCTGTCCGCCGGGGCGACGCTGATCCCGTCGCGTCGGTAGGCCGTCGGTTGGCCGTCGGTAGGCCGTCGGCAGGTGCCGGTCCGCCTTACGCGGTGCGGCGCCTTCTCAACGCGGCGAGCCAGTCACGGACTTGCTCGTCGTCGTACAGGAAGGCGCCGTCCGGGCCGCCGGGGAGGTCGATTCCGTGCAGGAGTCCGAGCGCCCACCAGGAGACGTCGTCCCAGGCCAGGTCGTCATATGCCATCCACCGCGCGGCCCAGCGGTCGGCCTCGTCACGGGTCAGACGGCCTTCGACGAGCGCGACGAAGCGTTCCTCGATCTCGTCGAGCGTCGGCCGGTGCACGGAAGCGGAAGCGGATCTAGTAGACGAGCGCCTGGGTCTCGTCCGCCATCGCCTCCTGGACGAAGACCTGCGCGCCCGCGATGCGGACACCCTCGATCACGTCGTCCTCGGTGATCTCGCGACGCGTCGCGCACTGCGTGCACAGGGTGAGGGTGCCGCCCGCCAGGATCGAGTCGATCAGGTCCGGCAGCGGCGCGGCGTGCGGAAGCTCGAACTCCGCCGCCCGGCCCGGCAGCGCGAACCACGAGGACTCGCCGGTCAGCCACAGCGAGACCTCGACCCCGCTGGCGACGGCGACGGCGGCCACCGTGAAGGCCTGGGAGCAGCGTTCGGGGGCGTCGGCCCCGGCGGTCACCTTGATCACGAGCTTCTTCGCCATATACCGAACTGTAATGCGGGTGAAGGCAACCTCCCGCACTACCCACGGGTCAGCAGGGTGCGCGGATGACGGAATCCGCGATTCTCGTCCAGGCCGGGGACACGCTCGCCCTGGTCGTGCAGTCCCGCAAGGGCGGCGTGGAGACCGTCCCGTTCCGGCAGACGGTGATCCTGCAGACCCAGCTCCTGGGCTGATCACCCATAGGGGATCCGTACGAGACCCACCTCACCGAGAGGGCCGTCCCCCCGCCGACTAAGCTGGGGGCCGGCCCGTACTGCCTTCATGCTCATCGAGGAGCACCAAGTGATCGTCTTCTTCGAAACGCTGCTCGCGCTCGTCTGCGTCGCGGTCCTCGCCTTCGCCGGCCTGGCCGTGAAGAAGCTTTACCAGGGCCAGCGCTGACCCATCGGCGCTCCGCAGCGTCCGGACCCGTCGCGCCCGCCCCCGTCCCCGCCCAGACCAGACACAGATCGCCTGAGCCGCCCATGATCGAGATCCCGTCCGACCTCAACCCGGCCCTCGTCCCCCTCGCGTTCCTGCTGGGCACGTGGGAGGGCGCGGGTGTGTCCGACTTCCCCGGCGCCGAGAAGTGCAACTTCGGCCAGTCCGTGACGTTCAGCCACGACGGCCGTGACTTCCTCGAGTACCACTCGCACTCCTGGGTCCTGGACGCCGAGGGCAACCAGATCCGCCCGCTGGAGAGCGAGAGCGGCTACTGGCGCATCGACAAGGACCGCAACGTCGAGATCGTCATGGTCCGCGACCAGGGCATCGTCGAGGTCTGGTACGGCGAGCTGGCCGACCAGAAGCCGCAGATCGACATCGCGACGGACGCCGTCGCCCGCACCGGCGCCTCCGGCCCGTACAGCGGCGGCAAGCGCCTCTACGGCTACGTCAAGGGCGACCTGATGTGGGTCGGCGAGAAGGCCACCCCCGAGGTCCCGCTGCGCCCCTACATGTCGGCGCACCTGAAGAAGGTCGTCACCCCGGAGGACGTCGCCGAGATGGCCCGCAACCTCCCGGACATGCCGGACGACGGCATCGCCTTCTTCAAGTAGGTCCCGCGGCACCATACGGACAGCCCCCATGAGGCCCGTCGACTCCGGTCGGCGGGCCTCATGGGGTTGCCGTCACCCAGAAGGGTTCACAAAATGCAGAGCACAAGGGGTTCGGTAAGCGGAAACCCCCGGCCGCATAGCGCGTGGCCGGGGGTTTCATAAGCCGTGCTCCAAGGGGCATGCCGTGGCAGAGGCGATCCCGAAGCTTCCACGGGAAGCCTATCGCCCGCTGTCCTGGCAACCGGTGACGCCCGTATCCTCGGCCGGGTCGGACTGGTCACCAAACGCGAAGACGGCCGGCTTGCCGGACACCGGGAGAGGAGGGAGTCGACCGAGGCCGTCGCGGACCCGGATCGCCCTCCTACACTGGGGGCGTGGTGAGCACCGACTGGAAGAGCGACCTGCGGCAGCGCGGCTACCGGCTGACGCCCCAGCGCCAGCTTGTCCTGGAGGCCGTCGACGCGCTCGAACACGCGACGCCCGACGACATCCTCTGCGAGGTCCGCAAGACCGCGTCCGGCGTCAACATCTCCACCGTCTACCGGACCCTGGAGCTCCTGGAGGAGCTCGGGCTGGTCAGCCACGCCCATCTGGGGCACGGGGCGCCGACGTACCACCTCGCCGACCGGCACCACCATCTCCACCTCGTGTGCCGGGACTGCTCGGACGTCATCGAGGCGGACGTGGAGGTCGCCGCCGGGTTCACCGGGAAGCTCCGGGAGACCTTCGGCTTCGAGACCGACATGAAGCACTTCGCGATCTTCGGGCAGTGCCGGGACTGCGCGCGGAAGGCCGCCGGCGAGGAGTCGTAGGCTTTTCCCATGTCCCTGAAGAGCCCTCTGCTGTCCCTGCCCGGCGCCGTTCCCGCCGAAGGCCGCGACGAAGGTGTCGCCGCGCACTACGGCGACCTGTTCCGCGAGCAGCGGACCCTCGCCGACGGCACCGGTTTCGTCGACCTCTCCCACCACGGCGTCGTCACCGTCACCGGCGACGACCGGCTGAGCTGGCTGCACCTGCTGCTCACCCAGCACGTCAGCGACCTCCCGCCGGGCCAGGCCACCGACGCGCTGATCCTCTCCGCGAACGGGCACATCGAACACGCCCTGTACCTCGTCGACGACGGCGAGACGGTGTGGGCGCACGTGGAGCCCGGGACGCGCGAGGCGCTCGTCGCGTACCTGGAGTCGATGAAGTTCTTCTACCGGGTCGAGGTCGCCGACCGTACCGACGACTTCGCCGTCGTCCACCTCCCGGCCGGCTCGATCGCCGCCGTGCCCGAGGGCGTGGTCGTACGGGAGACGGCGCACGGCCGCGACCTGTTCCTGCCGCGCGCGGACCTGACGGACTTCGCGGCCGCGCACGGGCCGGCCGCCGGCATCCTCGCGTACGAGGCGCTGCGGGTCGAGGCGCACCGGCCGCGGCTCGGGTTCGAGACCGACCACCGGACCATCCCGCACGAGATCGGCCTGATCGGCAGCGCCGTGCACCTCCAGAAGGGCTGCTACCGCGGCCAGGAGACGGTCGCCCGCGTCCACAACCTGGGGAGGCCGCCGCGCCGCCTGGTCTTCCTGCACCTGGACGGCAGCGAGGTCCACCTGCCGGCCCACGGCGACCCGATCCGCCTCGCCGCCGACGGCCCGGAGGGCCGCCAGCTGGGCTTCGTCACGACCTCGGCGCGCCACCACGAGCTGGGGCCGATCGCGCTCGCGCTGGTGAAGCGGAACGTGCCGGTGGACGCCGAGCTGGTCGCGGGCACGACGGCCGCGGCGCAGGAGACGATCGTCGAGCCGTAGGGCCCGCTTTCGGGGGCGCGTGGGCGCCTCAGCCCGTCGGGTACGTCGACACCGAGATCGCGGTGTGCGAGCCGAGCGGGGTGACCTGCACAGTCACCCCGTCGTGGCCCCGCCGGGCCACGATGTTGGCGCTGTAGTCGCCCACGTACTTCGAGATGGTCTTCCACCCGTCCCGGCTGAGCGCGTCCGCGTAGAAGTCGCCGACCTGCTTCACCGAGTCGTCGGTGCTCAGGAGCGTGGTCGAGCCGGTGTGCCGGGTCTGGGTGGCGCCGGGGTAGAGCGGCACCCCGCGGTCCGCCGTGGCCGTCGCGGTCGAGGTGGGGCTGGCGGCGGGGGCCGGGTTCGAGTTCCCGCACGCGACGCCGAGCGCCAGTACGGTGGCGACTCCGCCCGCCGCCGCGACGGTCCGCAGCGCCTTGCTTCTCACGGCATCTCCTCAGGGCTCGTCCGTCGGCCTCCCCCTGGACCAGTGCCTCTCCCATCTTCACGAGGCTCCCGGGCCCGGCAACCGGGGCCGCCGCCGGGCAGCGGCCCTTCGAATGCGCCGTTCGGGTGCCATCGCTACGGGGTCAGGGCGCGGCCTCCGCCGAAGGCTCCGGCCTCGCCCGGTCGGGGTCGGGGTCGGGGTCGGGCTCGGGCTCGGTGGCGTGGAGCAGGAACCACACGCTCTTGGACGTCTCGTCCGAGACGACCGACCAGCAGTCGGCGAGGGCGTCGACCAGTTCGAGCCCGCGCCCCGAGGTTGCGAGCGTGTACGGGTCCGCCGGCTGCGGCTGCGGCTGCGGCTGCGGCTGCGGCTCGCGGTCCGGGGAGTCGTCGTGGACGCGGACGAGCACGTGTCCGGCGGCGAAGGACACCTCGACCGTGATCACCTGCGAACGCGTGTGCCGGTGGACGTTCGTGACCAGCTCCGAGGTGCAGAGTTCGGCACGGTCTTGGAGGAGTGGATGCCCGTTGCCCCGGAGCAGGTCGGCCACCCAATGGCGGGCGAGGGCAGCGGAGTTGGCTCGGTTCGGGCCGGTGAACCAGTAGGTCACGGGCGGGTCGGGGTGTGGAGCAGGAGCTACGAGGAGTGCGTTCCGCATGTCGTCTCCCAACGCGGTAGGACTCGCGCCTGCCTTGCGTGGCTTGGCCGTTCGGGGAGGTGATGGCCACAAGGGCGCGTGTCACGGCTGCACTTCGGAGGCGGGGCGCTGTGCTGCCAGGACTGTAGGGGGCATATATGCTCCGTAGCAAGTGTGCCCCCCTCTCCTGGTGGTGCAAGGTGGACCCAAGGCGCTGTTACGCGGCAGACTCGGGTCAACGACAGGGGAAGGGAACAATGCCACCGAGGGATAACCCGACCGCACGGCAGCAGCGACTTGGCGCCGAGCTGAGGAAGCTGCGTGATCGAGCGGGTAGGACTGCGCGCGAGGCCGCTGGCCTTCTCTCGACCGACCAGGCGAAGGTGAGCCATATCGAGGCGGGTCGAATCGGTGTGAGCGTCGAACGCATTCGACGCCTGGCCACGTTCTACCAGTGCGACAACGAGCCGCTGGTCGAAGCCCTGTGCGCGATAGCGCTGGAGTATCGCGGGCAGCATTGGTTCGACGACTTCCGAGGGAAGCTGGACCCGGCCTGGCTGAATATCGCGGAACTTGAACACCATGCGGTGTCCATGCGATCCATGCAGAGCATCACCCTTCCCGGCCCCTTTCAGACCGAGAACTACGCTCGGGCACTGTTCTCGGGTGTCAATCCGAAGCTCCCCGAGGATGAGATCGAGGCTCGCGTCGAGCACCGGCTGAAGCGGTTCACGATCTTCGAGCGCGAAGAGCCGCCGCAGTACATAGCCATCGTCCACGAGGCCGCGCTGCGCATGCGTTTCGGTGGTCGGAAAGTCGTGCGCGAACAGCTTGAATACCTGATCGAGGTCTCAAGGCTGCCGACGGTGCACGTTCGCGTCATCCCGTTCACGAGTGAGGATTTCATCGAGGTGACGCAGCCGGTCTTGTATGCCAGCGGCCCGGTTCCCGAGCTGGACACGGTTCAGATCGACAGTGCTTTCGGCGGGCGCTTCCTGGACGCGGAGGCCGAGTTGAAGAAATACCGGACCCTGCTCGAAATCGCCGAGCATGCCTCGCTCGACCCGGAGGGGTCGCGGGGACTCATCCATCACATCGCAAGGGAACTGTGAGAAAAGGGCATGAGCTCATCAGATATCACGTGGCGGAAGTCTTCGTTCTCCGGTGGCGGCGGGGAGAACTGCGTTGAGCTCGGGGAGGACGGTGGTCGGATCGTGATGCGCGAGAGCGAGGCTCCCGAGGTCGTCGTCGCAACGAGCCGCGAGAACCTGGCCGCCTTCATCCGTGGCGTCAAGGCCGGCGAGTTCGACCACTTCGTCGACTAGGCAGTCCCCGCGTGGCAACAGTGACCCTCGATCCTCAGGGTCGAGGGTCACTGGCATATGCCAATCCCCTAGGGGTGGCAAGTATGCCCCGGTGCACACTTGCCGTCGAGCGCTGCGTAGCAGTACCGTCGCTCTGCGTCGTGGCGACGGGTCGATTCTCGATGGATCAACATTCCTGGCTGCGTAAATCTCCCTGCTTGCATGCTGGTTGGGGGAGCGCTTCACGAGTTGCCCCTGAGTGGCATGGCTGCTTCATCCTGCCCATGGGGGCATCTATGGCACCGCATCCGGAAGGCCAAGGAATGAGCGCAGCAGCCGGTGTGACCAGCGTCAACGGGGCAAGGTTGTCCGGTGGGCCCACCCCAGCCCCCGGGCTGCCGCCCGTCGCGCGCGGCTTTCTGCTCGAAGTGGTCCGGTACGCGTCGGAAGGTGACGGGCGGGCCGTTCCGGTGCGGGTCCCGCGCGTGTTCGACGGCTCGCGTGACGCCCTGCGGGAGATCCGGGCGCAGGTGCGCGGATCAGAGGTGTTCGACATGGCTGCGCGTGACATCGCCCGGGTGAATGCGGAGTTGGCGTCCGGTCGCCGCGTGGCGCTCGGGCTGCTCGACGCCGGAATGCCGGTGGGGTTCACGGTGAGCCTGGAGAACGGAACCGTCGCCGAGTGGTCGGTGCGACCCGTGCGCCTCCTCGTACTCCCCGCACCCCACGTCCGCCGCCACACTCCGCAGCCGACAGGGCAGTAGCCGAACGGAATCGCACCATGGGCACGAAGATCGCCACCGACCACCCCGCGTGGCGCGCCACCACCGCCGGCGAACGCGCCCGGCTCCTCGAATACGGCGGTGCCGTATGGCTGGCGCTCTGGAACGACCGGAGCGGACACCTCGCCCTGCGGCCGGTCGCGGGGGACCCCGCCGCCGACCCGCCGCCAAACCGCCGCCGCTCGCCTACACCTCGCCCATCGACCTGCTCGCCGGGCCCGCCCAAGCGGAGCCGCTGCTCGACGAGTTGGTCCGTCTCGGCACGGTCGTCCGGCTCACGAATCCGTCCCAGTGGGACGCGGTCGTGACCGCGATTCTCCGCCGGTCCGTGCCTGCCGGGCAGGCGGCGCGCAAGCACGGCGCCTTTTTCGCCGCGTACGGGCGCGGATTCAGGACGGAAGCCGGTGAGTTCGCTCTCGTGCCCTCACCCGGGACCGTACTCGCGCTGTCCGACGGGCAGTTCGACGCCGTCGGTGCGGCGGTCGACCGGATGGCGCTGCGGGCCGTCGCCGAGGCGTACCTCGACCGTGGCGGCCAGTGGACGATTCGGGGCCCAGCCTGCCTGGCCAAGAAACTTGCCGAGGTGCCGTACCTGGGTTCGTGGGCCGCGGCCGTGGCGGCGGCCGATGTCACCGGGGACTTCTCGGTCTTCCCGCACGGCGACCCCGCCGTGCGGGCCGGGGCCGGGAGAGTCCTCCGAGACGGCCTCGTCGCCGAGGACGGGTTCGAGGAGCAGTGGCACCGATGGGCACCCACGCGCGCGCAGCTGCACGCTCTGACTCTCTTCACCCTCACCTGGGCAGGCGAGGAGCAGGCGGCGGCTACACCTCCAGCAGCACCGTGAACGGGCCGTTGTTGGTGAGCGAGACGCGCATGTCCGCGCCGAAGCGGCCGGTCTCCACGCGGGCGCCCAGGTCGCGCAGCCGGGCGACGACCTCGTCGACGAGGGGTTCGGCGACCGGGCCGGGGGCGGCGGCGTTCCAGGTGGGGCGGCGGCCCTTGCGGGCGTCCCCGTAGAGGGTGAACTGGGAGATCACCAGCAGCGGCGCGTTCACGTCGGAGCAGGACTTCTCGTCCTCCAGCACCCGTACGGACCAGAGTTTTCTGGCCAATTGCGCGGCCTTTTCGGGCGTGTCGTCGTGGGTCACCCCGACCAGCACGCACAACCCCTCGCCGGCGATCTCGCCGACGGTCTCCCCTGCGACGACGACGCTCGCGCCGTCGACCCTCTGCACCACCGCTCGCATGCGGACCAACCTACCGACCCGTCGCCCGGCCGACACCGGCAGGGCCGAACGGGTGCAGACCGCCTGCGTAGGCCCTCGCTCCAGTGGCACCATTCCTTACAGACGGTGCGCTTTCGCCCGCACCGGTCGAGGGGACGATTCTCATGAGCGCATCTGGCACCGGGCCCACGCCGTCCGGTTCCGTAGTACCGCTGACCCGTGCCGACGGCCTCGCGGCCGGTGGTCTCACGGCCGCCGGCGCCGTCGGACGGCCGCCCGTCCAGCGGACCGCCGAGCCCGAACTGCCCGAGCTGTCGCATCCCAGTCCGCCGTGTCCAGAGCTGCCGGATCCCGATCTCCCGCCCTCCGGCAGGCCGCATCCGGATCTCGGCACCCTGCGGCTGCCCGAGCTGCGGGCGCTGCGCCGCGACGCGCAGAGCGACGAGGCCGACCTGAGCTACGTACGGCGGATGCTCCAGGGCCGGATCGACATCCTGCGGGCCGAACTGGCCCGCCGCTGCGCCCCCGAGACGCCGGTCCTCGACCGGCTCTCCGAGATCCTGGCGGACACTCCGGCGCGCCCCGGGGCGGCGGCCCGTTCGGCCCGGCACGTGACGCTGTCGACGCCGCGTGGCGAGGAGTACCGGCGGCTGGCGGCCGAGACGCTGTCGGAGGTCGAGCTGTCGGACCTGTCGGCCCGTACGGACGAGGAACTGCGGACGGCCATGGGCCGGCTCGCGGGCTGCGAGCAGCAGGTGTCGCGGCGCCGGCACCAGCTCCAGCGGACCGCCGACGACTGCGGCGCGGAGATCGCCCGCCGCTACCGGGAGGGCGAGGCGCAGGTCGACGACCTGCTGGCGTGAGCCGGAGCCAGGAGGTGTCGGGAGCCGGGGGCGGGAGGCGGCGGGAGACGCCGGAAGGCGGCCGTACGGGCCCGGGAAAACTCGGGTGCGGACGGCGGGCGCTCCTGCCTAGCCTCGGGGGATGAGCCTCGACGTGCGTCCGATCGACGCGTCCGAATTCCCCGAATGGCTGCGGAGTCTGAAGACCGGTTTCCTCGTGCAGCCGGTCGTGGCGGACGAGGATGTCGCCGACCGGCTTCCGCACTACGACCTGTCCCGCACGTACGCCGCCTTCGACCGGGGCCGGATCGTCGCCACCTTCCGTTCCTTCGAGCAGAGTCTGAGTACGGTCGGCGGCGCCCGGCTCGCCGCGGACGCGGTCACCGGGGTCAGCGTCGCCCCGACCCATCGCCGGCGCGGGCTGCTCAGCCGGATGATGGCCGGCGATCTGGCGGCGGCGAAGGAGCGCGGCGACGCGTGCGCGACGCTGATCGCCGCCGAGTACCCGATCTACGGCCGGTTCGGCTTCGGCCCGGCGAGCTCGCTCATCGAGTGGGCCGTCGACGTGACCCGCACCGGTCTCGACCGCCGCTGGTCCGGGCCCTCGGCCGAGGACGGCGGGGGCCGGATCGAACTGGCCGACGGCGCCGAGATCCGCAAGGAGGGCCCGGCGCTGCACCGCCGGTTCGCCGGCCTGCGGGCCGGAGTCACCGACCGCGACGCGCGCGGCTGGGACATCGGCACCGGCGTCTCGTATCAGGCGGAGCCGTGGACCGAGCCGTTCTACGCCGTCTACCGC
This sequence comes from Streptomyces laurentii, assembly GCF_040635425.1. NCBI lineage: Bacteria > Bacillati > Actinomycetota > Actinomycetes > Kitasatosporales > Streptomycetaceae > Streptomyces > Streptomyces laurentii. Next base: position 44,679 of record NZ_JBEYHT010000020.1, read on the forward strand.
AACGACGCGGGCGAGGCCGAGGGCTACGTCGCGTACGTCGCCGACGCCAAGTGGAACGACGGCAAGCAGCCGCAGAACACCCTGACCGTCCGCGATCTGTTCGGCGTCACCCCGGCCGCCGAGCGCGCCCTGTGGCGGTACGTCTGCTCCATCGACTGGATCGTCAAGGTCCGTACCGGCTACCGCGCCCCCGACGACATCCTGCCGCTGCTCCTGCCGGACCCGCGTGCCGCGCAGGTCCTCACCCACGCCGACATGCTGTGGCTGCGGATCCTGGACGTGCCGAAGGTGTTCGAGCCGCGTACGTACGCGGCCGAGGGCACCCTGGTCCTGGACGTGAAGGACGCGGCCGGGTTCGCGGGCGGGCGCTACCGGCTCGACGCCTCCCCGGAGGGCGGCGCGTGTACGCCGGTGACGACGGCCCCCGACCTGGTCCTGGACGTGGCGGAGCTGGGCAGGCTGGCGCTCGGCGACGAGTCGGCGGAACGGCTCGTGGCGCTCGGCCGGATCGAGGAGGCGACGGCCGGCGCGGCGGCGCGGGCGGACCTGCTGCTGCGGACCCCGCGCCGACCGTGGAGCATGGACATCTTCTGACCAGTGGCCGGGGGTAGGCGTGTGGAGGTTCCGGGAGTGAGCGGACTGCGGGAGCGGAAGAAGGAGCGGACGCGGCAGACACTCTCCGAGGTGGCCATCGCGCTCTTCCTGGAGAAGGGGTTCGACGCCGTCTCGGTCGCGGAGGTCGCGGCGGCGGCCGAGGTGTCGAAGCCGACGCTGTTCCGCTACTTCCCGGCCAAGGAGGACCTGGTCCTGCACCGGTTCGCCGACCACGAGGACGAGCCGGCCCGGGTGGTGGCCGCCGCCCGGGAGGCCGGGGTGCCGCCGCTGACCGCGCTGCGCGACCACGTCCTCGCGGGCCTGGAGCGGCGCGACCCGGTGACCGGGCTCAACGACGCGCCGCAGGTGCTCGCGTTCCTGCGACTGCTGCACGGGACGCCGTCGCTGGTGGCGCGGATGCAGGCGTTCCAGGCGCGGTCGGAGGGGGTGCTCGCCGCCGCGCTGGAGGGGACGCCGGAGGGGATGCCGGAGGGGACGGACGCGGAGGTTCCCCTGCGGGCGCGGCTCGCGGCGGCCCAGATCGTGGTGGTGCTGCGCGTCCTGGCGGACGAGAACATCCGGCGGATCACGGCGGGGGAGCCGGTCGACGCGGTGCTGCCGGGGGCGGTGGAGGCGACGCGGGAGGCGTTCCGGGGGCTGGCGGAGGGCCTGCCGTACTGACGCGCCGGCACCCCCCTCGAAGATGACCAAGTAAAAAATGTAACCGAGTTGCATTTTCTGGGGTTCGCGAGGGACCCTGGACGGCATGCAGCCCCTCCGTCATGACCTCGACCGGGAACGCGCCCACCACGACGCCTGCCGCGCCGCCCTCGCCCGCATGATCGAGGGCGTCGAGGAACAGGTCGTCACCGGCCAGGACACCGCCGCCTCCGGGGCCGACGCCGAGGCCCTCGGCCACCACCTGCGCAGCCGCGCCAAGGTCTTCCGCGAGATGCCGCCCGGCCCGCTCTTCTTCGGCCGCCTCGACCGTACGGACGGCCAGGTCCACCACATCGGCCGCCGCCGGGTCGCCGAGCACCCGGCCGCCCCGCCGCTGGTCGTCGACTGGCGGGCGCCGGTCTCCCGCGCCTACTACCAGGCCGGGCCGAAGGATCCCCAGGGTGTGGAGCGCCGGCGCCGCTTCGGCTGGGCGCCGGGCAGCCTCGGGGCGTCGGCGGACCTGACCGCGCTGGAGGACGAGTACCTGGGCGAGACCTCCGGTACGGCAGGTGACGTGAGCGGACCGGGCGCGAGCGCGATGCTTGCCACGGAGATCAAACGGCCCCGCGTCGGCCCCATGCGCGACATCGCCGCGACCCTCCAGCCCGAACAGGACGACCTGGTCCGCTCCGGCCCCGCCACCTCGATCTGCGTGCAGGGCGCCCCCGGCACCGGCAAGACCGCCGTCGGCCTGCACCGGGCCGCGTATCTCCTCTACACCCACCCGCGGCGGCTCCGGCGTTCCGGACTCCTCGTCCTCGGCCCCAACCGCACCTTTCTCTCCTACATCGCCGAGGTGCTGCCCGCGCTCGGTGAGACCGGGGTGCGCCAGTCCACCGTCCAGGACGAGATCGCCCGCCACGAGGTACGCGCCGAGGACGGCGAGGCGGCGGCCCGCGTCAAGCACGACGCACGGATGGCGGAGGTGCTGCGCCGGGCCCTCTACGCGCGCGTGGACGCGGCGTCCGCCGAGGCCGGCGACCTGGTGGTGCCGGACGGCTCGTACCACTGGCGGGTCCCCGCGCACGAGCTGGCCGGGATCGTCGCGGCGGTACGGGACGAGGCCCCGCCCTACGCCACCGGCCGCGAACGGGTCCGCGCCCGCGCCGTCCGCGCCCTCCAGCTGCGCGCCGAACGCCGGGCCGGGGTGCTCGGCGCCGTCTGGACGCGCCGGATCGAGCGGGCCCGGCCGGTGACGGCCTGGCTCGACGCGTGCTGGCCCAAGGCCACCCCGGAGGAGGTCCTCGCCGAGATCCTGACCGAGCCGCCGGGCCCCACGGCCCCGGAGGGGGACCCGCTCCTCACACCCGCCGAACGCGCCGCGATCCGCTGGACGAAGCCCCCGCGCTCGTACCGCAGCGCCCGCTGGACCGCCGCCGACCTCGTCCTCCTCGACGAACTCGCCGGCCTCGTCGAACGCCCCGAGGGCTACGCGCACATCGTCGTCGACGAGGCCCAGGACCTGTCGCCCATGGAGTGCCGGGCCATCGCGCGCCGCGCCGGGTTCGGCTCCCTCACGGTCCTCGGCGACCTCGCCCAGGGCACCACCCCGTGGGCTGCCCGCGACTGGCCGGCCCAGCTCGCCCACCTCGGCAAACCCGACGCGACCCTGGTGCCCCTCACCACCGGCTACCGCGTCCCGGCGGCCGTCGTCGAGCTCGCCAACCGGCTGCTGCCGGAGCTGGGCGCGGCGGACTGGGCCGGGCGTTCGCTGCGCGCGGGCGGCGAGGTGACCGTACGGCGGGTCGACGACGTCGTGGCGGGCGTGGCCGAGGCGGTACGGGCGGCGCTCGCCGAGGAGGGCTCGGTCGGCGTCATCGCGGCGGACGCGGTGGTCGGCCCGCTGCGGGAGCGGGGCTTCCCGGCCGACCGGGTCACGGTGGTGCCGGCCTCGCTCGCGAAGGGCCTGGAGTACGACCACGTCGTGGTCGCCGAACCCGCCGCCATCGTGGCGGCCGAACCCCGCGGCGCGCACCGGCTGTACGTGGCCCTCACCCGCGCGGTCTCCCGCCTCGCCCTGGTCCACGCCGAACCCCTGCCGGCGGCCCTGGCCGGGGCCTTGGCGGGAGCCCTGGCGGAGACCGCCCGGCCGTAGGCGAACGGTGGCAGGCGAACGGTGGCAGGCTGGGTGGTATGCGGCCCCTGTTGTTCCTGGACGTGGACGGGCCCCTGATCCCGTTCGGTGCCCCGCCCCCGTACACGTACCCCTGCCACGCCCCCGTTCCGCCGCCCGGCGTGCATCCGCTCGTGCGGCGCGTGGACCCCGCGCACGGGCGGCGGCTCGCCGGGCTCGGCTGCGAGCTGGTGTGGGCGACCACCTGGGGCGAGGCGGCGAACGAGGTCCTGGCGCCGCGGCTCGGGCTGCCGCCGCTGCCCGTCGTCGACTGGCCGGAGGAGTTGGAGGAGGAGCTGGAGGCGGAGAGAGTGGCGGATCTGGAGGCGGACTTGGGGGCGGGCCTGCACTGGAAGACCCGGCCGCTGTCGGTGTGGGCCGGCGGGCGGCCGTACGTCTGGCTGGACGACGAGATCCGCCCCGCCGACCGCGCCTGGGCCGCCGCCCACCACCCGGCCCCGGCGCTCCTGCACCGCGTCGACCCGCGGACGGGCCTCGGCGACGCCGACTACGCGGCGGTCACGGCGTGGGTGGTGCGGGTGGCCGAGGAGCCCCGCGGCCGGGAATGAGTACGCCCTGCTCGTGCTCGCGCCCCGCGCTCGTGGTCGCCGTACCGGTCGGTGTCGCCTTCCTGCCGCCGGTACGACGCCTGTGCGTGCCCGCCCGCGTGCTGACCGCCGGTACGACGCCTGTGCGTGCCCGCCCGCGTGCTGACCGCCGGTCTCACGTGGCCGCTGTTCACCTCCGTGCCGGCGGCCGTGCTCATCGTCGCGGCTGGTTGAACCGCAGCATGTTGCCCGCCGGGTCGCGGAACGCGCAGTCCCGGACCCCGTACGGCTGGTCCATCGGCTCCTGGAGGACGTCGCCTCCCGCCGCGCGCACCCGCTCGAAGGTGGCGTCCACGTCGTCCGTACGGAAGTTGACGCCGCGCAGCATGCCCTTGGCGAGCAGTTCGGCGGCGGCCTGCCGGTCGGCGGCGGGGGCGTTCGGGTCGGCCAGCGGCGGTTCGAGGACGATCTCGACGTCCGGCTGCGTGGGCGAGCCGACCGTCACCCAGCGCATCCCCTCGAAGGAGACGTCCTTGCGGACCTCCAGGCCGAGGGCGTCGCGGTAGAAGGCGAGCGCCTTGTCGTGGTCGTCGACGGCGATGAAGCACTGGGAAACGTTGATGGTGTTCATGGCGTCGACGCTACGAGCCGGAGCGGCCGTCCGCTTCTCCATTCGTGACCGGTTCCGCGGCGACCGGTCGTACGGGCGTGGGCCGGCCCGCCGTCCCCGCCCGGGTCGGCCGCGTCAGGTACATCGCCACACACCCCGGGATCGACTCGCCCGCCTCGTGGTCCCGCGCCCGGTACGCGCTCGGGCTCTCCCCGACCAGCTCCGTGAAGCGCGAGCTGAACGACCCCAGCGACGTACACCCCACCGCGAAGCACACCTCCGTCACGCTCAGGTCGCCCCGCCGCAGCAGCGTCTTCGCGCGCTCGACGCGGCGCGTCATGAGGTAGCCGTACGGCGTCTCCCCGTACGCGGCGCGGAAACTGCGCGAGAAGTGGCCCGGCGACATCAGCGCGGCCCGCGCCAGGGCCGGGACGTCCAGCGGCTCCGCGTAGTCGCGGTCCATCAGGTCGCGCGCGTGGCGCAGCCGCGCCAGGTCGTCGAGGGAGGATCGGGTCGGAGTCACCCTTTCACCCTGCCGTATCCGCCTGACATCCGGACCGGACGACAGGGATCAGGAATGGAGAAGCCGCTTCGGCCCGTCCCCGCCTAGCCTGGCCGGGAGGACGTACGAGGGTGACGAGGGAGACGCACGTACATGAGCGGGACGAGCGCGAGCAGCACCAGCACGAACAGCACCAGCACGAACAGCACCAGCACGCGGCACGCCGCCGACAGCCACGACATGATCCGCGTGTACGGCGCGCGCGAGAACAACCTCAAGGACGTCGGCGTCGAGATCCCGAAGCGCCGGCTCACCGTCTTCACCGGAGTCTCCGGTTCCGGGAAGAGTTCGCTGGTCTTCGACACGATCGCCGCCGAGTCGCAGCGCCTGATCAACGAGACGTACAGCACCTTCGTCCAGGGCTTCATGCCGTCCCTCGGCCGCCCCGACGTCGATGTCCTCGACGGCCTCACCACCGTCATCAGCGTCGACCAGCGCCGTATGGGCGGCGACCCGCGGTCCACCGTCGGCACCGCCACCGACGCCAACGCCATGCTGCGCATCCTCTTCAGCCGGCTGGCCACGCCGCACATCGGCGGCCCGAAGGCGTTCTCGTTCAACGTCGCCTCGATAAGCGGCGGCGGCGCGGTCGCGTTCGAGCGCGGCGGCCGGACGGTGAAGGAGCGCCGCAGCTTCACGATCACCGGCGGCATGTGCCCGCGCTGCGAGGGCCGCGGCGCGGTCTCCGACATCGACCTGACGGCGCTGTACGACGACACGAGGTCGCTCGCCGGCGGCGCGCTCACCATCCCCGGCTACAGCATGGACGGCTGGTACGGCCGGATCTTCGGCGGCAGCGGCTACTTCGACATGGACAAGCCGATCGCCGAGTTCAGCAAGCGCGAGCTGGACGACCTCCTGCACCGGGAACCGACCAAGATCAAGGTCGACGGCGTCAACCTCACCTACGAGGGCCTGATCCCGAAGCTGCGCAAGTCGGTGCTGTCGAAGGACGTCGACACGCTCCAGCCGCACGTCCGCGCCTTCGTCGAGCGCGCGGTCACCTTCGCCATCTGCCCCGACTGCGACGGCACCCGGCTGACCGAGGCCGCCCGGTCGGCGAAGATCGACGGCGTGAGCATCGCGGACGCGTGCGCGATGCAGGTCAGCGATCTGGCGGAGTGGGTACGGGGGATCGGGGACCCGTCCGTCGCGCCGCTGCTCGCCACGCTCCGGCAGACCCTCGACTCGTTCGTGGAGATCGGCCTCGGCTACCTCGCGCTCGACCGCCCCGCCGGCACGCTGTCGGGCGGCGAGGCGCAGCGCGTGAAGATGGTGCGGCACCTCGGGTCGTCGCTCACGGACGTCACGTACGTCTTCGACGAGCCGACCACCGGGCTGCACCCGCACGACATCCAGCGCATGAACAACCTGCTCCTGCGGCTGCGCGACAAGGGCAACACGGTGCTCGTCGTCGAGCACAAGCCGGAGACGATCGCGATCGCCGACCACGTGGTGGACCTCGGGCCGGGCGCCGGTACGGGAGGCGGCAGCGTCTGCTTCGAGGGCACCGTGGCCGGGCTGCGGGCCAGCGACACGGTCACCGGGCGGCACTTCGGCGACCGTGCCCGCATCAAGGACCCGGGCGCCGTACGCAAGGCGAACGGCGTCCTGGAGATCCGCGGGGCGCGCGCGAACAACCTGCGGGACGTCGACGTCGACCTCCCGCTCGGCGTGCTCGCCGTCGTGACCGGGGTCGCCGGCTCCGGCAAGAGCTCGCTCGTGCACGGCTCGGTCCCGGCGGGCGCGGGCGTGGTGTCGGTCGACCAGAGCGGGATCCGCGGCTCGCGGCGCAGCAACCCCGCCACGTACACCGGTCTCCTCGACCCGATCCGCAAGGCGTTCGCCAAGGCCAACGGCGTGAAGCCGGCGCTGTTCAGCGCCAATTCGGAGGGCGCCTGCCCGACCTGCAACGGCGCGGGCGTCATCTACACCGACCTCGCGGTGATGGCGGGCGTGGCGACGGAGTGCGAGGAGTGCGAGGGGCGGCGGTTCCAGGCGGCCGTGCTCGACTACCACTTCGGCGGCCGGAACATCGCCGAGGTCCTCGCCATGTCCGTCGACGAGGCCGCCGCGTTCTTCGGCGAGGGCGAGGCCCGTACGCCCGCCGCGCACCGCGTCCTGACCCGGCTCGCCGATGTCGGCCTCGGCTATCTCACCCTCGGGCAGCCGCTGACCACCCTCTCGGGCGGCGAGCGGCAGCGGCTCAAGCTGGCCACGCACATGGGCGACAAGGGCGGCGTGTACGTCCTCGACGAGCCCACCGCCGGCCTTCACCTCGCCGACGTCGAACAGCTCCTGGGGCTGCTCGACCGGCTCGTCGACTCCGGCAAGTCGGTCATCGTCGTCGAGCACCACCAGGCCGTCATGGCGCACGCCGACTGGATCGTCGACCTCGGGCCGGGCGCGGGGCACGACGGCGGCCGGGTCGTGTTCGAGGGGACGCCGGCGGAGCTGGTGGCGGCGCGGTCGACGGTGACGGGGGAGCACCTGGCGTGGTACGTGGGGGAGTAGCGCCCGGGGCGGCCGTTGCGGCGGCCCCGGGGCGGCTGTTCACCGGAGCGTCCGTTCACCGGAGCGAGAGGGGTGTCTCCTCGTCGATCCGGGTCAGCTTCTCGGGGTTGCGGACGAAGTAGAGGCCGGAGATCCGGTCGCCCTCGAAGCGGAACGCGAGGATGCCGTCGGCCTCGCCGTCGACCATCATCACCAGGCCCGGGCTGCCGTTGACGACGGTCGGCACGGTGGTGAGGACGATCCGGTACTTGGTGATGCCGCCCAGGATGAAGCGGGCCACCTTGTCCGCGCCGAGGACCGGGCGGCGGGCCGCCGACTTGATCCCGCCGCCGTCGGTGAGCAGGACGATGTCGGGGGCCAGGACGTCGAGGAGGCCCTGCAGGTCGCCGGTGTCGAGGGCGCTGCGGAACGAGTCGAAGGCCGCGCGGGTCACGCTCGCCGGCACGACCTCGCGGGGGCGGCGGGCCTCGACGTGGGCGCGGGCGCGGTGCGCGATCTGCCGGACGGCGGCCGGGGTCTTGTCGACGGCGGCCGCGATCTCCTCGTACCCGACATCGAAGACCTCGCGCAGCACGAACACCGCCCGCTCCGTCGGCGACAGCGTCTCCAGGACGAGCATCAGGGCCATCGACACGCTCTCGGCGAGTTCGACGTCCTGTGCCACGTCGGGGGTGGTGAGCAGCGGTTCGGGCAGCCACGGGCCGACGTACGACTCCTTGCGGCGGCTCATCGTCCGCAGCCGGTTGATCGCCTGGCGGGTGGTGATCCGGACCAGGTACGCGCGCTGGTCGCGGACCTCCGACAGGTCGACGCCGGCCCAGCGCAGCCAGGTCTCCTGCAGGACGTCCTCGGCATCGGCCGCCGATCCGAGCATCTCGTACGCGACGGTGAAGAGCAGGTTGCGGTGGGCGACGAAGCTCTCGGTCGCCGGGTCGGCGGCATCCACGACGGAATCCTCTCGGGGGTGGTGGCGGGACGTCAGCTGTGCGCGGCGGTCGGGGCGGTGGGAACGGTAGCGGTGCCCGTCCGCGCGCGCAGCCGTTCCGCGCGCTTCGGGTCCTTCAGCCACTCCCACGTCAGCGAACCGGGCTTCTGCCCCTCCCTCGTCAGCTGCTTGACGATGCTCGCGCAGACATACTCCTTGACCGAGGCAGCGGGGCGCCCGGCGAGGTGGATCCCGCGCGCGACGTCGTCCTTGCGCGCGACCTGGAACAGCCCGGCCCTCCGCCCCAGGCTCAGGCACTGCCCGGCGAAGCCCATCGCGATCGGCGTGGCGCGCTCGCCCGCGATCCGGTGCAGCACGGTGTCGGCGGCGTGCGCGCCCAGTGGCAGCGCGGCCTGACAGCTCATCCGCAGCGGCAGGCCTGACGGGGCCGCCGAGTCGCCGGCGGCGACGATACGGTCGTCGTCGACGCTGGTCAGCGTCTCGTCGGTGAGCAGCCGCCCGAGCGCGTCGGTCCGCAGCCCGCTGCGGGCGGCGAGGTCCGGCACGCCGAAGCCGACGGTCCACACGGTCACCGCGCTCGGCAGCTCGCGCCCGTCGGCGAGCGTGACGCTCTCGCGCGACACGGCCGCGACCCGCGCGCCGGGGCCGGTGAGCACGGTGACGCCGAGCGCGGCCAGGCGGCGGGCCACGGCGCGCCGGCCCTTCGGGTGGAGGTACGGGCCGAGCTCCCCGCCGGCCGCCAGGGTCACCCGGCGGCCCTGCTCGGCGAGTTCGGCGGCGGTCTCGATGCCGGTGGGGCCGGCGCCGACGACGGTCACGGTGCGGGTGTCGGGGGTGTCGTCGAGGACCGTACGCAGCCGGTGGGTCTCCTCCAGGTCGGCGAGCGGGTACGCGAACTCGGCCGCTCCCGGCACGCCCGGGTCCGCGCTGCCGCTGCCCACCGCGTACACGAGGTAGTCGTACGCGAGCTTCCGGCCCTGGCCCTGGCCCTGGCCCTGGTCCTGGGTTCGGCCGTTGCCCTCGCGCGCGTCCGTACCGGCCAGCTCCAGTTCGCGGGCGGCGGTGTCGATCCGGGTCACGGAGCCGACGACGAGCCGGACCCGGCCGGCCAGCAGCTCGCGGTAGTCGGCGGTCGCGGCGTGGGTGCCGCCGGCCAGCTGGTGCAGCCGGACGCGGTCGACGAACTCGGGGCGCGGGTTCACGAGGTCGACGCGCACGCGCGGGTCCCGGGTCAGCCGGTTGGCGGCCATCACGCCCGCGTACCCACCGCCGATCACGACGACCCTGGTCTCGGCGCGGTTCTCGGTGTTGTTCTCGGTGGTCATGGTGTCCCTCCTCCGCCTCCCCTGCGTGTTTCAGGGGGTCGACCTCAAGACACCGGGCCCGCGACGCCTGTGACAGCGTGTGCCGCGGCTCACAGTCCGTGTCGGGTGGGGCGGTGTCGGTGGCGTCACCCAAAGGTGCTCTGACCTGCGGTGACGTAGGGACGAGCGCCTCCGCGCGCGTGCCGGCAGCCCTCTCTATCTTCCTCGGCAAGTACTTGCTACTTTGGAAAGTAGATGCCGGGATGGACAAGGGGATTCCCCCGGCGACGACGGGAGGGGTGTGCCATGCCTGAGCAGATGGACGCGGCCGCGGTACTGGCGGGGGCGGCCCGGATCGAGGCGACCGCGCGGGCGCGCAGCCGCTGGTACGTCAGGTACCTGTGGATGTTCGCCTGCTGGCAGCTGATCCTGGTGCCCGCGGTGCTGCTGTGGCACGGGATGGTGGGAGCGATGGTCAGCTCGGGGGCGAACGCCGTGGTGGCGGTGAGCCTGGGCATGTTCGCGGTGCGGCAGCCGGTGATGCCGCAGGGCTACGCGCGGCAGCACCTCCGGATGATCGGGGCCTGGGTGGCCGCCTACGGCCTGGCCCTCGCGCTCGGCTTCCTGGTCTTCACGGACAGCGTCGCCTTCGCGGCCGCGGCCGCCGTAGTCTGCGCGTTGCCGGCCGTCGTGACGGCCTGGCGGGAAGGACGTACCACATGACACAGGCATCGGAGACGCCGGGGGCGTCGGGGGTCCCGGGAACCTCGGGAGTTCCGGGACCCCCGGAGGCCCCGGCGGGCCCGGGAGCGGCCCCGCGGCCGCACCCGCGCCACGCGCTCGCCCCGCTGCTGTCCTCGGCCGTGCGGCTGTCGATCGTGGCCGCGCTCGCCGCCACGGAGAAGGCCGACTTCGGCTACGTACGGGATCTCGTGGAGATCACCGACTCCGCCCTGTCCAAGCAGGTCTCCCGGCTGGAGGAGGCGGGCTGGGTGACCGTCGAGAAGGGCCAGATCGGCCGCCGCCCGCGCACCTGGCTGCGCCTGACCGGCGAGGGAACGGCCGCCTACCGCCGCCACCTCGCCGCCCTCGCGGCCATCGCGGGTCCGCTGAGCTGACGCGATGTGACCTGCCGCGGGACGGCCCGTCAGGGGCGCCGCTCAGCGCGCCGCGGCGTCCGTCAGGATCGCGTCGAGGCGGGCGCGGCACTCGGCGACGAAGGCGGGGAAGGTGTCCCAGTAGTACGAGACGCCGCTGACGCCCACCGCGACCGCCCAGGCGCGGGCGCGGGTCCAGGTCGCGTCGTCGAGGTCGAGGGCGTCCCAGTAGGCCCGGCGGGCTTCGGCGGGAAAGTCCCAGATCGTGGCGTGTTCGGCGTCGGGGAAGCCGATCGACAGTCCGCCGAAGTCGATGACCGCGTGCAGTCCGCCGTCCAGGGCCAGGAGGTTGGTCGGCTTGAGGTCGCCGTGCAGCCACACGTGGGGCCCCGCGGGATCGGGCAGCGCGAGACCGGCCCGCCACAGCCGCTCCAGCGTGTCGACGTCGAGGGTGGCGCCGGCCTTGGTCCGGCAGTCGTCGAGGGCCGTGGTGATCCACGCGTCGCACGGCCGCAGGCCGCCCCCGCGGTACCAGTCGAGACCGTCGTCCTCGCGGGTCGCCCCCAGGAGGTCGACGCGGTGGAGGTCCCGTACGAACGCCGCCAGGTCGGCGCCGAACGCGGACCAGTCCCGGACGGTGTCCGGGCCGGCCTCGGCGCCGTCGATCCAGCGGTAGACCGACCAGGCCACGGGAAACGCGTCGGTGGGCGTCCCGGCGTGCACGGGTGCGGGGATCGGGCGGGGGAGGAAGGGTGCCAGGCGGGGCAGCCATTCCTGTTCCTTGCGCAGCGACCGCCCGTTGTCGGCGGTGCGTGGAAGGCGTACGAGGAGGTCGTCGCCCAGCCGGTACATCGTGTTGTCGGTCCCCGCGCCCGCGGGTGTGAGTGGCAGCTCGGCCCATTCCGGGCGCTGCGCCTTCAGCAGGGAGCGGACCAGGGTCTCGTCGGCCGGGATCTCGTTCTCGTGAAGCGTCACGCCGGGCAGTCTGGCGGCCGGGTGGGACGTGTGCCAACGGCTTTTCCGCCGCCCGCTCAGGCCGGCGTCGCGTCCCGCCCGGGAGAGCCCGGGAGCTGGTCGAGGTGGTGGTCGAGGACGCGCGCGGCGGCCCCGGTGGCGTCCGCTCGTCCGTCCGATCGGCCCTCCGTCGTGCTCCTCCGTCGTGCTCTCTCCTCCGCCCCCTCCCTCTCCTGTGACGGAACTATTGCAAGCACCTGCTTGCAATAGTTAGCGCCGGGTGGCAGGGTCGGGGCATGGCATCGCTCAACGTCGGCAATCTCGGTGAGTACCTCCGCGAACAGCGGCGGACCGCGCAGTTGTCCCTGCGTCAGCTCGCCGAGGCCGCGGGCGTGTCGAATCCGTATCTGAGTCAGATCGAGCGGGGGCTGCGCAAGCCCAGCGCCGAGGTGCTGCAGCAGGTCGCGAAGGCCCTGCGGATCTCCGCCGAGACGCTGTACGTGCGCGCCGGGATCCTCGACGAGAAGGAGCGGGAGGAGCTGGAGACGCGCGCCGTCATCCTGGCCGATCCCTCGATCAACGAGCGGCAGAAGCAGGTGCTGCTCCAGATCTACGACTCGTTCCGCAAGGAGAACGCCGCCGAGAACGACGCAGCCGGCACCGCCCCCGGTACCTCCGAGCGGTAGCGGCAGGCGCGGCAGCAGTCCACCGACACGTAGAACCTCTGGGAGGACCACGACCATGGCCATCATCGACGAACTGCGCACCCCCCTCTACTTCGCCGCCGGCACCGCCGACCTCGCCGTGCAGCAGGCCAAGAAGGTGCCCGGGCTGATCGAGCAGCTGGCCGCCGAGGCGCCGGCGCGGATCGAGGCCGTACGGAAGACGGACCCGAAGGCGGTGCAGGAGAAGGCGCAGGCGAAGTTCGCCGAGCTCGTCGGCGGCATCGACACCGACCTGAAGAAGCTGGGCGAGCAGGCCCAGGACCTGGCGCTGCGCGGGGTCGGCGTCGCCGCCGAGTACGCGGTCAAGGCGCGGGAGAAGTACGAGGAGCTCGCCGCGCACGGTGAGGAGACCGTCCGTACGTGGCGCGGCGAGGCCGCCGAGGAGATCACCGAGATCGCCATCGCCGTCGAGCCGGAGCCGGTGACCGAACCGGTGACCGAGCCCGTCGTCGTCACCGAGCCCGTCACCGAGCCGGAACTCGTCACGGAGCCCGTCACCGAGCCCGTCACCGAGCCGGTGGCGGCGGCCGAGGAGTCCGAGCCGGCGCGCAAGCCCGCGGCCAGCAAGACGGCCGGCGAGTAGGCGGTCGCCGCGGAGGCGGCGCACGGCGCGGAGCAGCCGCGTCGGCACCCCTGTCGCTCCGGGGCCCGGGCCGTACACCCGTGCCCGGAGCGTTCCACGAGGTACCTTGACGGCGAGGCGACCTTTCCCCTTCCCACCCTCAAGACACCCTCAAGGCGGTGCCCAGCATGTTGATGGACCGGTTCAACCTCACCCTGTTGCTGGTGTCCACGCTTCTCTTCCTGGGCATGGCGGTCGTCTCGCTGGTCTTCGCCGCCCTCGGCCGCGAGGACGCCTACCGCGCCGCCGACAAGAAGACGAAGAAGTTCTGGCTGCTCCTGCTCGGCGGCAACCTCGCCGTCAACCTGGTGGGCGCGATGCTGCTCGGGCCGATGCTGATGATGTTCCAGATCGCCGGGCTCGTCGCCGCCATCGTCTTCATGGTCGACGTGCGGCCCGCGCTCCGCGAGATCAGCGGGGGCGGCCGGCGCCGCGGCGGTTCCAGCAGCGACGGGCCGTACGGTCCCTACAACGGCGGCCGCTGACCGGCCCGTATCCGTACACGCCGCAAGCGATACGCGATACGACAGGACACAGGGTCCGGGGTGCTATCCCCGGGCCCTGTTACATTCCGGACGAGCATCCAGGCCGACCACCCCGGCCCCCGCACCCGCCACGCCTCCCGGCGCGACCTCCAGCCGCTCCAGGGCCAGCACGGCCACGTCGTCCGTCAGCTCGCCGCCGTTGAGCGACCGCACCTCCGTGACGGCCGCGTCCAGGAGGGCCTCGCCGCGCAGCCCGGTCGCCAGCTGGCGGTTGATCATGTCGACCATCCCCTCCTGGCCGAGCCGCGGCGAATCCGGGCCCGCCGAACGGCCCTCGATCAGCCCGTCCGTGTACATCAGCAGGCTCCACGCCGCCCCGAGGTCCACCTGCCGGCGCGGCCAGCGGGCGCGCGGCAGCAGTCCCAGGGCCGGCCCCCCGTCCTCGTACGGCAGAAGCTGCGCCGCCCGCCCGTGCCGGGCGATCAGCGGCGAGGGGTGGCCCGCCAGGCACAGGCCGGCGCGCCGCCCGTCGGGCGCGATGTCGAGGGTGCAGAGGGTCGCGAAGATCTCGTCGCTCTCGCGCTCGTGCTCCAGGACCTGCTGGAGGGTGGAGAGGAGTTCGTCGCCGCACAGGCCCGCGAAGGTCAGCGCGCGCCACGCGATCCGCAGTTCCACGCCGAGCGCGGCCTCGTCGGGGCCGTGGCCGCAGACGTCGCCGATCATCGCGTGGACGGTGCCGTCGGCGGTACGGACGGTGTCGTAGAAGTCGCCGCCGAGCAGCGCCCGGGACCGGCCGGGCCGGTAGCGGGCGGCGAACCGCAGGTCGGAGCCGTCGAGCAGGGGCGTCGGGAGCAGTCCGCGCTCCAGGCGGGCGTTCTCCTGGGCGCGCAGCCGGGACTCGGCGAGCTTGACCTGGACGACGTCGGCGCGCTTGCGCTCGACCGCGTACCGGATGGCGCGGCTGAGGACCCGCCCGTCGAGTTCCTCGCGGAAGAGGTGGTCCTGGGCGCCGACACGGACCGCCTCGGCCGCGAGTTCCGCGTCCGCGGACGCGGCGAGGGCGAGGACGGCGTGCCGCGGCGCGAGCCGCAGGATGTGCCGGAGCGGTGCGAGCGGGTCGTCGCCGTCGCCCGCGCGCGGGGCGGGCAGGGCGAGGTCGACCAGGACGCAGTGCACGTCGTCGGTGAGCAGCCGCTCGGCCTCGGTGAGGTTGCGGGCGGTGCGGATACGCACCCGGGTGCCGGCCGCGTCGAGCAATTCGGGTACGGCGAGGGCGCCCGCCGGGTCGTCCTCGACGACCAGGAGCGTGAGGTCGCCGGCGGCGCCGGGAGTTCCGGGTGCCGCGAGAGGCTCGGTCCTCTGGCGCGGTACGGGTACGGGCATCGGTCTGGTTTCCTTCCCTCCCCCGAGGGCCGGGGACCGACCCTAGCGGGCCCGCCCGCCGCAGAGGAACGGCGAACGGGCCGGGAACCGCCTGGGCCGTATGGCATATGCCACGGAGGGGGAGGTAGTCGCCGCACAGAGGCCTCCGGGGCGGCGGCGGGCGATGACAAACGTCACTCGCGAAGCCGTCCGCCGCCCACCGTCCGCCGCGTCGCCGCCCGTACCCAGGGGCGCTCGGCGGATCGCTCCCGGCGGATCGCTTCCGGCGGATCAGCCGGGGCGGACGACGCCGAGGATCTCCATCGAGCCCGCGCCCGCGAGGGTGACGTTCCGGCCGGGACGCGGCGCGTGCACGATCGAGCCGTTGCCCACGTACATCCCGATGTGGCTCGCGTCCTTGAAGTAGACGATCAGGTCGCCGGGCCGCATGTCCTTGATGTCGATGCGCGGCAGCAGCCGCCACTGCTCCTGCGAGGTGCGCGGGATCGTGCGTCCGGCGGCCGTCCAGGCGGACTGGGTCAGCCCCGAGCAGTCGTACGAGCCCGGGCCCTCGGCCCCCCACACGTACGGCTTGCCGATCTGCGCCGTGGCGAACTCGACCGCGCGCTTGCCCTGCTCGCTGGTCCGGCCGCTCAGGCCGGCGAGGACGCCGGAGCCGACCCAGGCGGTCTGCGCCCGGTCCTGCTCCTGCCGCTCCAGCTGCAGCAGCCGGGCGCGCTCGTCGGCGGCGAGCCGGGACTCCAGCTTCTCCGCCGCGTCGATCTTGGCGTTGATCTCCTTCTTCGCCTGGGCCTGCTTGACCCGGCCGGCCTCCAGCTTGGTCCAGTTGTCGCCGGCTTCCTTGGAGTACGTGGTCAGTTCGGCCTGCGTACGGGTCAGCTCGGCGATCATGTCCTTGGTGGCCTTCTGGCTCTCCTTCAGCCGGCCCGCGTGGTCGAGGAAGAGCTCCGGGTCGCTGGTGAGGACCAGCTGGGCACCGTCCGGCAGCCCGCCGTTGCGGTACTGGGCGCGGGCCGCGGCACCCGCCTGCGCCTTCAGGCCGTCGATCCGCTTCTCGCCGTCCTCGATCATCCGGGCCAGCCGCACGATCTCGCCGGACTGCTGCTTGGCGCGCTCCTCGGCGAGGTTGTACGCGTCGGTGGCGGCGGCCGCTTCCCGGTAGAGGCCGTCGATCTCCTGGCGGACCTCCTCCAGGGACTTCGCCGGCAGCGACGGCGGCTCGGGCAGCGGGCGGAGCGGGGCGGCGGACGCCTGGACGGCGAGGGCGGGCGAGGCCAGCACGGTCAGGGCACAGGCCACGGTGAACGCGGCAAGGGCATGGCGGTGTCGGTTCACTGGCTCCCCCTCAGGCGCGCGACGGCACCCGTTTCTGGTCTGGTCGTGCGTCCGGCCGGCGGTCCGATCACAAGCGATCTGATTTACCGTCAGTAACTTGGTCATGACCTTTGGCGATAGTGCCATGAGTGCCCCGAAAGCAACAGGGGGAGTCAGGGCGTGCCGGGTCACTTCCCCCTGGAGAGACGAGTGCGGCGCACGGTGCGTTCCCGCGCGCTTCGATACGTCCTGGCGCGCGCCCCCACGCGCGCGTACATATACGCACCCGCCTCAGCTCCCGCGCGCGTCTCTCCCGCGCGTGTCTCTCCTGTGCGCGTTTCACGCGCGCGTACGTGCCGGCCGGAGCCGGCTCCTCCGCGCGCGTCAGCGTCCGACCGGAGCCAGCGCCTCCCACCGCACCGTGATCTCGCCCTGCCGCCACCGCCGCGGCCCGTCCGTCACCGGCCAGTCCGCCGCCAGATCCCGTACGGTGCGGATCCAGCGCTGCCGGGCTCCGTACGAGGCGTACGGGGCGGCCGCCGCCCACGCCCGGTCGAAGTCCCGCAGGAAGGCGTGCACCGGCTCGCCCGGCACGTTGCGGTGGATGAGCGCCTTGGGCAGGCGTTCCGCCAGGTCGGAGGGCCGGTCCAGGGAGCCGAGCCGGGTGGCGAAGGTGACCGTCCGCGGCCCGGTCCGGTCGAGCGCGACCCATACGTGCCGCCGGCCGATCTCGTCGCAGGTCCCCTCCACCAGCAGCCCCTCCGGTGAGAGCCGGGCGCACAGCCGCGCCCAGACGTCCGCGACCCGCGCCTCGTCGTACTGGCGCAGCACGTTCGCGGCCCGGATCAGCGCGACCTCGCCGGCCACAGGCACCTCGAAGCCGCCGTGACGGAATTCCAGGCCCTCGCGCGCGTACGGCTGCGCGGCGGCGACCCGGGCCGGCTCGATCTCGATGCCGACCACCCGGGTGCGGGGGTCGGCGGTGCGCAGCCGGGTCAGCAGCTCGACGGCGGTCCAGGGCGCGGCGCCGTAGCCGAGGTCGACGGCGAGCGGGGGCGGGCCGGAGCGGCGCAGCGCCGGGCCGTGGACGGCGGCGATCCAGCGGTCCTGGCGGCGGAGGCGGTTGGGGTTGGTGGTCCCGCGGGTGACGGTGCCCTGGGGGCGCCCCCAGGAGGAGCTCTGGGGAAGAGTGGTGCGCGGAGCCATGGAACGAGCGTACGGGGTGAGTCCGCTGTGACCGTCCCCACACCCCTCGGGTAATGAATTGGCAAAGCGCCCGAGGCGGCGGAAATGAAAGCGCGCCACGCGCGTGTTGTCGGTGCTGGTGGGCGCGCCGTCTCGCCGCCCGGTGTGCCCCGCGCCCACGCCGACCCGCCGCCCCGCCAGGGCGGCCGGACCGGCCCGTCGCCCCGACAGCGCCACAGCCCGACCGGCGAGACGGCCCGGCCCGCCCGACCGGCCTGCCGGACAGCCCGCCCGGCCAGGCAGACGGCTCAGGCCCGACCAGGCCCGACCAGGCCCAACCAGGCCCGACCCGACCAGGCCCGTCCCGCCGGACGGCCCGGCCGGACAGTCCGTCCAGACCGACACAGCCCGACAGCGGAAGGATCGCCGACGTGAGCCAGTACGTGTCCCGGTTCGCCGGCACCCTGGCGGCGCCGTCCCGGCTCCGGCTCCCCGGCCGGCAGCGCGGGCCCCGGCGCGTGGCCATGCTCAGCGTGCACACCTCCCCCCTGCACCAGCCGGGCACCGGCGACGCGGGCGGCATGAACGTCTACATCGTCGAACTGGCCAAGCGGCTCGCCGCGATCAACGTCGAGGTCGAGATCTTCACCCGGGCCACCGCCGGCGGCCTCGCCCCGGTCGTCGAGCTGGCACCCGGCGTCCTCGTCCGGCACGTCGACGCCGGCCCGTACGAGGGCCTGGCGAAGGAGGAGCTGCCGGCCCAGCTGTGCGCGTTCACGCACGGCGTGATGCAGGCCTGGGCGGGCCACCGGCACGGCCACTACGACCTGGTGCACTCCCACTACTGGCTCTCCGGCCACGTCGGCTGGCTCGCCGCCGAGCGCTGGGGCGTCCCGCTCGTCCACACCATGCACACCATGGCCAAGGTCAAGAACGCGGCGCTCGCGGAGGGGGACACGCCCGAGCCCCCCGCCCGCGTGATCGGCGAGACCCAGATCGTCACGGCGGCCGACCGGCTGATCGCCAACACCTCGGAGGAGGCCGGCGAACTCGCCCGCTTCTACGACGCCGATCCGGCCCGTATCGCCGTCGTCCACCCGGGCGTCAACCTGGAGCGGTTCCGCCCCGCCGACGGCCGGGCCGCCGCCCGCGCCCGCCTCGGCCTGCCCCAGGACGCCTTCATCCCCGCCTTCGCGGGACGTATCCAGCCGCTCAAGGCCCCGGACATCCTGCTGCACGCCGTCGCGCTCCTGCTGGAACGCGATCCGTCGCTGCGTTCGCGGATGGTGGTGCCGGTGGTCGGCGGGCCGAGCGGCAGCGGTCTCGCCAAGCCGGAGGAGCTGCAGAAGCTCGCCGCCAAGCTGGGCATATGCGATGTCGTACGGTTCCAGCCGCCGGTCGGGCAGGACCGGCTCGCGGACTGGTTCCGCGCCGCCAGCGTGCTCGTCGTCCCCTCCTACAGCGAGTCCTTCGGCCTGGTCGCCATCGAGGCGCAGGCGGCCGGCACCCCGGTGATCGCGGCGGCGGTGGGCGGTCTGCCCGTGGCCGTACGGGACGAGGTCTCCGGCTTCCTCGTGCGGGGCCACGATCCCGTGGACTATGCCAGGATGCTCGCCCGGTTCGCGGCCGAGCCGGAACTGTCCGCCCGGATGGGCGAGGCGGCGGCCCGGCACGCCGGCTCCTTCGGCTGGGACGCGGCGGCGGGCCGGACGGCGGACGTGTACACGGCCGCGATCCACGACCACCGGCTGCGTGATCACCGGGAACACCGCGAGCTGCGCCGTCGCGTACGCTCGCACCATGGCTGAGGTCGACACCGAGGGCGTCCAGCGGATCCGGCGGATCATCGAGGACGCGTTCAAGGACGCGGAACTGGAGTGGGAGTCCCCCGAACCGGGCTCCTACGTCGTACGGCTCCCGGGCACGCACAAGCTCTTCACGACACTGTCGCTGCGCGCCGGCCGGCACTCCCTCTCCCTCAACGCCTTCGTCGTCCGCCATCCGGACGAGAACGAGGCCGGCGTCCACCGCTGGCTGCTCGAACGCAACCTCAAGCTCTACGGCGTCGGTTACGCGATCGACCGGCTCGGCGACATCTACCTGGCCGGCAAGCTGCCGCTGACCGCCGTCACCCCGGAGGAACTGGACCGGCTCCTCGGCTCGGTCCTGGAGGCGGCGGACGGCGACTTCAACACGCTGCTGGAGATGGGGTTCGCGACGGCGATCCGGCGGGAGTACGAGTGGCGGGTGTCGCGCGGCGAGTCGACCCGCAACCTCGACGCCTTCCGCAACCTGACGGGCAAGCCGGCGAGCTGACGCCCGCCGGCTTCGGCACAGGGACGCGGCCGGAGTTCCGGCCGTATCTCCCTCTCCGGCCAGGCAATCAGGCGGTGGCGTCGACGGCGGCGGCCGGCTCGGCGACGACGCCCTTGGGCGCCGGGGTCTCCTCCTTGGCCGTACCCGTGTGGCCGTCCTCGACATCGGCGAGGACGGTACGCAGCCGGGTCTGGTAGCCGACGGCGGCGACCGCGCCGATCAGGGCGCAGGCGATCCACAGGATGTCCGGCCCGGGCCCGTCGACGATCAAGCCGGCCCCGATCGGGGCGACGAAACCGGCCACCGACCAGGACATGCCCATGACGCCCTGGTAGCGGCCGCGGGCGTGCTCCGGCGCGAGCCGGGCGGTGGCGGCGGCGTTGGTCGGCACGTGGACCATCTCGCCGATGGTCCAGACGACGACGGTCGCGGCGAAGGCGACCGAGCTCCCGGCCAGCGTGGTGGCCCCGGTGCCGAGGGCGAAGAGCAGCGAGGAGACGGTCAGCAGCATCACGGGCGAGCGCTTGTCCGTGATCCGGTTGACCAGCAGCTGGAACGCGACGATCACGACGCCGTTGACGGCGATGACGACACCGTAGGCGGACGGTTCGAGGCCCTCGCCGGCCATGGTGAGCGGCAGACCGATCCAGGGGGCGGTGAACACCAGGCAGACCAGCAGGTTGAGGGTCACCAGGGTGCGGAACGGCGCGTCGCGCAGCACGGTGACGATGCCGACCTTCGGCGCGCCGGCCGCCTTGCCCGCCGCGCCCGTCGCCGCGGAGGGGCCGGACACGGCCTCGGGCCGGGTCTCCTGCAGCCGGAAGAAGACGATCAGCGCGCACAGCACGGTGGCGGTGGCGTCGACCAGGAAGAGCGTGCGGTAGCCGAGGACGGACGCGGCGCCGCCGCCGATGGCGGCGATGGCGAAGCCGAGGTTGAGGGCCCAGTAGTTGAGCGCGTAGGCGCGGCGGACCTCGGCGGCCGGGACGAGGTCGGCGATGGCGGCGTTGATCGCGGGCCGGACGGCCTGCATGGCCACGCCCATGCCGAGTACGACGAGGGCGATGCCCCAGGTGCTGGTGACGAACGCGAGCAGCCCGGCGAAGCCGGCGGTCGTCAGGTGCATGGCGACCATGGTGGGGCGGCGGCCCCAACGGTCCGTCAGCATGCCGCCGAGCGGGGAGCCGGCGACGCCGCCGAGACCGTGCAGGGCGACGACGAGCCCGGCGAACCAGGCGGAGTAGCCGAGTTCCTGGGTCAGGTAGAGCGAGAGGAAGGTGAGGACGAAGGCACCGGTCCGGTTGACCAGGGTCGACAGCCAGAGCCACCAGAAGCCCCCCGGGAAGCCCGCCACCGTGGCGCGTGCGGAACGTCTGAGTGCGGCGATGGACATGAGTGGCCGGCCCCCTGTGCTGTGCTGTGTATGTAAGTGCCTCTCGTGGCTCCCGTAACTTACGCATCTCATACGCCGGACGCCAGTGAATTGACGGTGCGCGTCAATCGTCAGGCGTCGTCTAGGCTCGTCACCATGGCCGACGCACCGTACAAGCTGATCCTCCTCCGCCATGGCGAGAGCGAGTGGAACGCCAAGAACCTGTTCACCGGCTGGGTGGACGTCAACCTCACCGAGAAGGGCGAGAAGGAGGCGGTCCGCGGCGGTGAGCTGCTCAAGGACGCCGGCCTGCTCCCCGACGTGCTCCACACGTCCCTCCTGAAGCGCGCCATCCGCACGTCGCAGCTCGCGCTCGAGTCCGCCGACCGCCACTGGATCCCGGTGCACCGCTCCTGGCGCCTGAACGAGCGCCACTACGGCGCGCTCCAGGGCAAGGACAAGGCCCAGACGCTCGCCGAGTTCGGCGAGGAGCAGTTCATGATGTGGCGCCGCTCGTACGACACGCCGCCGCCGGCCCTCGCCGACGACAACGAGTACTCCCAGGCCGCCGACGCCCGCTACGCCTCGATCCCGCCGGAGCTCCGCCCGCGCACCGAGTGCCTGAAGGACGTCGTCGACCGGATGCTCCCGTACTGGTACGACGGCATCGTCCCGGACCTGCTGGCCGGCCGCACGGTCCTCGTCGCCGCCCACGGCAACAGCCTGCGCGCCCTCGTGAAGCACCTCGACGGCGTCTCGGACGCCGACATCGCGGGCCTCAACATCCCGACCGGCATCCCGCTGAGCTACCAGCTCGACGAGAACTTCAAGCCGCTCAACCCGGGCGGCACCTACCTCGACCCGACCGCCGCGGCGGCCGCCATCGAGGCCGTGAAGAACCAGGGCAAGAAGAAGTAGAGTTTGTGATCATGCCCCCGACCTGCGCATACGGCGCGGAGCGGGGGCATTTTCGCGGCCTGGGCCCTCTGCGGGACCTCAACGCGGCGGGTCCTGCGGCGGTCGGAGTGCCTGACCCAGCGCCTTCCGGGCCCGGTCCCGGCTGCTCGGCATGAGGTGCGCGTATACCTTCAGCGTCAGTCCCGGGTCGGAGTGCCCGAGGTACTCGCTCACGGCCTTGATGCTCTCTCCCGCGTCCAACAGAACGGACGCGTAGAAGTGCCTCAGGGCATGCATGCCATGCTCGCGCGCGGCCGTGTGCTCCCGGCTCTTAGCCTTCGGGATGACGCCCACGGACGCCAGAGCGGGCTTCCAGTGGTCCTCATTGAGCGACGTACGCCAGACGTGGCCGCCGTTGGGCCCGGTGAAGATCAGGCGCTTGGTCACGGGCTGGCCGTTCGCCCGCATCCACGGCAGCGTGATCTCGACGGGCGGGAAGCGCTTGATGTGTTCCTGGAGCGCTTCCGCCACGGGATCGGGCAGAGGGACGTCACGGAGCTTGCCGCCCTTCGGGGGCGCGAACACGGCCTTGCTCAGGCTGAGCTTGAGCTGCTGCACCACGTGCAGGGTGCCGCTGTCGAAGTCCAGCTCATCCACGGACAGCCCGAGGATCTCGCCTTGCCGTAGGCCACAGCCGGCGCCCATGTCCACCATGGGCCGGAAGCGTTCGACCATGGCGGCCCGCATGGCGAAGACACGTTCTGGCTGCCAGGGGACGACGCGACGCATGCCCATTTCGGGGAGCGTCACCGTGCGCGAGTTGCACGGGTTCCGGCGGAGGTAGCCATCCTCTACGGCAGCGGATAGCACAGCCCGCATGTTGGAGAAGATCACACGGGCGTAGGCGCCGGACATGCCGGACGCTTCGAGCTGTGTCACGAACTCGCGGATGTGGCTGGGCTGGAAGGACCCCAGGGGCCGCGACCCGATGCGCGGGAAGGCGTGCAGCCTGAGCTGAGACTGCATCGATGCGCGGGTGTTCGGGTCTCCGCTCTGGCTCGCGAGCCAGACTTCGGCGAACTCCTGAAACGACGTCCGGGATGCGTTCGGGTCGATGTAGTCGCCCCGGGCCACGTCCGCCGTGACCTTGCTCAGCCACTGCTCAGCGAGCCGCTTCTGTCCGTCGGGGAAGGACTTGCCCTTGCGCTTGCCGTCGGGGGCGAAGTAGCGGGCCCGGTAGCGCAGCCCGGTCCCGTAGCGCTCGGTCTTGACGCGGACGGTCTTGCCGTTGGCGTCGGTCTCGGTCTTGTACCAGCGGTCTTGGATGCTGCCTGCCATCGGAGGCGGAGTCCCTTCTCAGCATGGATCAGGGGTGGCCGTTTCAACGGCCACCCCTGGCGGTGTGCGAGCTTGCGTCAAGCCGCGACGCGGTCGACGTTCTTGAGCTGAGCGACGTAGGCCCCCACTTCGGCGGGGTCGTAGCGCACGTGCTTGCCGACGCGGAAGCCGGGAGGACCGGTGCGCTTCCTGCGCCACTGGTAGACGGTTTCGAGGGGGACGCCGAAGATTTCGGCGATGTCGTCGGGAGTGAGGTACCGGTCAGGCACGCCGCTGCGGAGAGTGGCGCGGGGGTCGGGTTGAGCGGAACGGGTTCGGCTCATGGAGTCCTCAGAGGTTGAGTCGCGTTGGCTTGGGCGGGTTCTCGGACTGCGTGTGTGTCCGAGGTGCGGATTTCTGCGTCACCGCGTCACCTGCGTCACTCAGGCTGCTGACCTGCCGTTTTCGCGTGACGCAGAGGGGTGGGGGTGCGTCACGCGTGACGCAGGCTGTCTGTCACGCGTGACGCAGGTGACGCGGCGTGACGCAGCCGGGAGCGTCTGCGTCACGCTCGTCTGCGCAGGCCACCCGCCGTTTTCCAAGATCGTGTGACGCGGTGACGCAGCGTTTCCCTACTTAGGAAAAAAAGAGGGGGGTGTCTGTGGTGGTGCGGTGCCGCTCAGGACGTGAAGAAAGGGCCGCTTCGCGGCGCGTCCATCGCAGGGCGGCGGTGCCGCCGAACAGCAAGAGGAGCACGCCTGGCCGGTGGTGCTCCTCTTGCTCGTGCGGGGGCGGCGCCGGTCAGAACGCCTGCTGCTCGTGCGGCGGCGGTGCTGCCGGTGAGCGGGTCATCTCGATGAAGCGGCCCTCGCGGGTGCGGCCCGAGTCGATGAGGACGCCACGGGCGGCGAGGGTCGGCTGTAGCCGCTTGAGGCGGTCGGAGAGCACCTTGCCGGTGGTCGGCCAGCCCTTGGGCAGGGGACGGAAGTCGTCCCCTGTGTAGACGCGGCTGAGGCAGTGCAGCCACTCCGTGGACGTCATCCGCTGCTCTGCGCCCGGCTCGATGTCTGCGGCGTGCTGCAACACGGTCTGTGCCAGCAAGTCACCCTCAATGACGTCGTCGTTCAGGTCATCGAGGCTGGCCCGGTAGGCGGTGAGGGCCCCGAGGCCGGTGGCCGCGTCGAGCTGTGCGCACAGGTGGGCGAAGTCGGCCATGCGCAGGTCGGTGGGGGTCTTTGCCTCGACTGCGCGGACCTTGACGGTGAGGTCCAGAAGCGAGCCGAGGACGACGGGCAGCACCTCCGCGTACTCCGTCCACAGCTCATCCTCGGTGCGCCGCACCCGGGGCCGCTCCAACCGCAACGGCAGGAGCCGTTCGGCGAGGTCGGGGCGGATGACTCCCACGTCGATGCCGGTCAGGAGCAGGGGGCGGCGGTAGCCGACGCGGAACACGTCCCCGTCGGTGAACAGAGCACGCTTGACGTTCTCAGCTCCGGTGACGATGCAGCACATGGCGTCGGACAGATCCGGGCTCATGTGGGAGAGGTTGTCCAGGGCGGTGACCCAGCCGGCCGCCACGGCTGCGAGCAGGTTCTCTTCGTCCTTCGGGGCCCGGCGCAGGTCACCGGTCATGCCCTCGATGATCCGCACGAGCATCCGGCCACCGGTGGACTTGCCGGCGCCCTGGGGGCCGGTGAGGAAGGGGGCGGGGACGGGCACGGACGGTCCGAGGCAGCCGACCAGCCACGCGATGGCCAGGCACTCCGTTTCGGCGTTGGCGAAGTTGCACAGCCTCAGCAGTAGATCGATGCCTTTGCCCTCAGTGTTCTTGACCGGCAGCGGCAGTTCGCCCGTGAGCTGGGTGCGCCGCCAGCACACCTCACGTGGATCGGGGACGGCGATGTCCCAGCCGGTGGGGTGGATGCGGACGGACTGCCCGTCGCTACGGCCCAGGTCCAGCCACGTGGCCCCGTCGTATCCGGGGGCGACGCGGATGTGGACGGGCTGAACGTCCTCCGTCAGCGCGAGCGCTTCGATCAGGTCCAGTGCTTCCTTTAGGGCGGTTCCGTTGAAAACGCCCAGCCCGTCGCGGAAGAGGCCGACCATGAGTTCCTGGCGGTGGCTGCCGGTTGTGCCCTGGGAGCGGATCGGGCGGGCCACGGGGTGGCTGTTCTTCTGCGCGTACACGGTTCCGTCGGCGGTGCGGAAGTAGCGGAAGTGCGCTTGTGCGTAGTCGGTGATGACCTCGCGGGCAGGGTTCTTCTCGTCGTCGGCCATGGTCACAGTCCCAACGTGGTCAGGGCGTTGGTCCACGCGTCGGTGCAGTGCCGCGGGGACTCGCCCTTGGCCTGAGCGGCGGTGAACAAACGACCGACATGGGTGTCGGTGAGGCACCCGCAACGGCCGTGCGTCGACAGCACGGCGAGGAAGGTGCGGTAGACGGTGGCGTGTACCGCGCTGGAGGCCTGGATGATGCGCTGCTCGGCCATGGCGATGCCGCGTTCCAGGTAGGCGGGCGTGCGGTGGCGGCACTCCCTGCCACCGACCAAGGCGGGCACGGCGACGGTCTGCGGAGCCGGCCGGACCGTTGGGCGTTCCTTCACGGCCAGCGTGCGTACGACGTCCGGCAGTGCCGTCATGGTGCCGCTGCCGGGACCGAGCCACCGGGCGTAAGCCATAGTGGACTTGATGTCCACGCCGGACCCTACGGCATTGGCGGACTGCATGACGCCCTGGTAGATCCAGTGTTGGCCGCGTGTGGTCAGCACGGTGCGGGTGGCGGGTAGCGTCTCGCGGGCCCATCTGACGGCCGCAGCGTTGTCGAGGTCGACCACGGTCACGCCAGCGCCGCCGGGGTGGTAGGCAACGGCGGCGGCCCGATGCCATGCGGATGTCCACGGCGGGGAGCTGAGGACGTGCGGATCGGTGGTGGCGGCGGCCCACGCGTGACAGACACCGGGACAGCGGCAGGGGCCCGCGTGCTTCATATTCGGCCGTCCGCCGCACGCGTTGCCGACGCAGTCCGGGCAGTTGCCGAACGGCACCTTTCCCGCTCGCAGGGGCAGGGGCGGGATACCGTGCGCGGCCAGCGTGAGCGCGGTGTCCAGCAGGCGGGGCCTGCGGTCAGGTCCTCGCCGAATGGGGGTCGGTTGGGTCATGCTGGGAGACCTCCACAGGTCAGTCAGTGGCAGTTGGGCAAGGGCGACCCCGGGTTCTTGGCGGAATTGGGGGGTCGCCCTTGGCGCAGCTACTGGTCGTCGGTGAGCGTGAGGGCGTACTGCTGGCGGACGTAGGCGCGCGGGTCGCAGATCAGGCCGGGCTGGTCCATGTCGAGCAGGAACACGGCCGCCGCTTCGGCGGTGCCAATGACGTCGCGGTCCATGGCGCTGGGGTCGTCGAGCAGGGCGATGCGGTCGAGCAGGGCGGCCTTGCGCAGGTAGAACTCACGGCCCAACTCGGTGAAGCACTCAGCGCCGGCGAGGAAGCGGGCCGTCCATCCGATCTCGCTGTTGATGCTCGGGGCGCTCGCGTATGCCTGCTCCGGCGTCGGCCAGTCCTGCGGGGCGGGGCGGTGGTCGGCGGTGAGGTGTAGGCGGGTGCGCTTCCCGTCGCGGGTCGGGTACCGGCGCAGATCGCCGGTCGTGAAGGCAAGGGTCAGCGCGGTGGTGACGCGGTCAGTGTCGTCGGGGTCGCAGATGACGCGGATCTCGAACACTCGGGGCTCCCTGTCAGCTGTTGAAGCGGTTGCGCTTGAAGACGGCCTTGCGGATGTGGAAGGTGTTGCCACCCCTGCCGGTGTCGCGGTGGCCGAGGACCTGGACGGCGATCCATCCGCCGAAGATGACGGCGGCGAGCGTGATGAGCTGGGTGATGAGCGCGGTGAGCGCGGTGATGAACGTGGTGAGCAGCAGCAGTCCGCCGCACGCGGTGAGGAACCCGATCCCTCCGAGGGCGACGTTCACCGCGGCACGCGAGACGGCCGGCTTGGCCGCGATCGGTTTCGGCTGGACGGGGCTCATGGCGTAGCCGGTGACGACGCGGCCGTCCGGGAGGACGACGCTCGCAACCGTCGGCACGGTGTGCGGCTGGACGGGAACGAGCGGCGCCGGGTACGGAACGGCGGGGGTGATCAGGGTGGGCTGGTGGACTTCCGGGGCCCGTACGGCGGGCGCGCGGTCCGTGTGTTCGGGGTACATGCGGAATCCCTTCCGGTGACGGTTCAGGGAGGCGGAACCACCCCCTGAGGGGTGGCGTGTGCAGGGGTTTCGGGGGTGCTGACCTGCGCGCCTCCCTGACTCCCTGACTGATCATTCATGCAGGTCAGGGCCAGGGAGGCGGGCCAGGGAGGGTTTCAGGGAGTTCTCCCTGCCTCCCTGGCCCGGGGAGGGTGCGCCTCCCTCTACTCGGCGGCGGAAGCGGAACCGTCGCCGTCGCGGTTGGCGAGCGCGCGCAGGACGCGGTCACGGGCGACGACCATGCGGCCGTCGGACTTGTAGGGCTCCGCGCCGTGGGCGTCTAGCACGCGCTTGAGGTCGCCGTTCGTCCAGGCGCCGTAGGCATCCTCGTTCAGCGCGGCGAGCCGCTTGAGGACGTCCGCCGTCAGCACCCGGGACGCGTCCCCGAGGACGGCCGCGATGTCGGCGAGCGGGTCACGCTCCTCGCCCCGCTCGATCGCGTGCAGGGTGGTGACCCCGTCGCGCAGGGCCTTGGCCCGGTCGGCGATCACGTGCGCGTCGTCGGTGCTGATGTAGTGGGTTCGCACCGTGATGGACGCCTGTCCGGCGGGGATCTCGATGCCGTCGGACGCGACCACGAGCGTGCCCTTGTCCAGACCGGGGCGCAGCAGGTTCGGCGCGGCCCCGCCGTCGACCGCCTTGTCTCCCAGCGCCATGCGGGCCTGCGACTCGGTGCCCAGCGCGAGCGAGGCACGGGTGTGCGCGCCCTCCCGCACGAGCTTGGGGAGGTTTTGGTCGGTGGGGTCCTGCGTGCCCTGCCACATCAGCACGTTGACCGCGCGGCCCTGGTTGTGGATCTTGCGGACGGCGGTGAAGTACCGGGACTTGGCCTTGGACCCGCCATAGGGCCGCTTCTCGTCGTCCACGGCCGGGCACATGAACGCCACCTGCGCTTCGTCGACCAGCACGATCAGCGGCGGGAACTGCGTTCCGGGCTGGGCCTGGAGGCGGCGGTTCATCTCGTCGACCGCGCCCTCAACCATCTCGGTCACCTCGATCACGTGCTCATCCGTCGGCCCCTGGATCAGCACGGTGGCCAAGCCGTCGAACATGGCCCAGTCGCCGGCGCCCTTGAGGTCACCCATCAGGAACTGCACCGACCGGTCCAGGGCCAGCCACAGCGCGAGCGCCCGCAGCGCGGCCGTCTTGCCCTGGTTGGACAGACCCGTGATCAGGAAGTGCCGCTGATACAGGCTGATGGCGGCGGCATCCCCACGCAGGTCCTGACCCCACGGCGCGCGCCCCTTGGCGTAGTCGCCGGTCAGGGTCTCGTCGGTGACCAGCGGGGAGGGGCCAATCGGCTCGTCCAGCGCCCCGGAGTCGGCGACCCACAGCCGCACCGTGCGTGCAGCCTGCGGGATGGTGATGAATACCTCGTGCTCGTGTCGGGACAGGTTCTCGGCGAGCTTGCGGCGGCGCTGCTGGATCTCGTTCGTCGACACCCCGGACGGGAGGGTGACGTCGACCTCCACCCCACATCCGGCGATCACGATAGGGGACAGCATGGACGCGCCGGCGTCGCCCATCTCCTTGATGGCGTTGCGCATGGCCGGGATACCGAGGTCGCGCAGGGCCTTGACCACGATGGACGGGGTGATCGGCTCACCCTCACCGTTGCGGACGTGCGCGGGCATGACCCACGCGGGCGCTGCCTGCTGCTTGCTGCCGACCGCCCACAGCGCGAGCAGGGCGAGGAACGGGCCCAGGGTGACCAGCGGCCCCCACACCACCTGAACGATGGTGATCATCAGGCGGATGAACTCGATGACCGCCATGACCGGGGTGATGACGTCTGTGACGTTCTTGTTCGCGATGGCCAGCACGACACCGAGGGCAACCAGGGACCCTATGCCCATCCCCGTGCCGACCAGGGCGCCCTTGGCCGCGTCCACCGGGGAGTGAAGGAGGTCCATGCGGCGGCGGTGGCGTGCCTCGCGGAAGCGCTGCCCGCGCTCCTCCCACTCCATCGCGGCCTCGTAGTTCCCCGCGGCTTCCGCCGCGCGAAGATTGCGCTCATAGCGGGCGGGGGTGCGGGCGTCCCACGCGCGGCGGGCCACGATCCGGGCCCCGCCCGCCACGTAGAGGGTGTGCCGGACGGCAGCGCGGGCGGCGGTGCGCGTGTGCTCGTGCGTGGCCGCGTGCTTCACCGCCCGCCCGGAGCGCACCCACAGCGGAACCGGGGCGGGCGGGGCGGGGTCGGGGACCACGGTCAGCGTGGTCACGGCGGCCGGTTCGGTGGACAGGTCGGTGTTCTTGCGCAGGTGGACGACGGTGTCACCCATGACGGGAGTGCTCCTGACTGCCCCAGGTCGGGGCGGGAAATCGGTGGGCGCCCCGCCCCATAGCGGGCGGGCGGGGCGGGTGGTGGCTCAGCGGGGGCGGCGGGCGCGGTTCTCGATCTCGCTGAGCTGGGACGGCTCGGCGCGGGGGCCGTCCAGCCAGCAGAAGGGGCGGATGCCGGCGGCGGCCTTGAACACGCGGATGGCCGTACAGGGCGCGGCGTGCGGGAGGGCGTAGACGCGTCCTCCGTCGAGGGAGGCGAGCAGGCGGGCGCCGTGATGCTCGCAGCCGTCCGCGCCCCTGTTGAAGCGGTCCAGCACGGTCACCACGACCTCACCCACGCACGGGGTGGGGTCGTCCGGGTGCGCGGCCGGGCAACGGCCGCCGGCGGGCGGCACGCTCACCACCACCCGGACGCCTTCTTGGCGGCCTTGGCGGCGGCGTACTCGCGCACGATCCGCTGACGCTCGATGTGCAGCGCGGTGATCTCGGCCGTCAGCCGGGTGATGGCCTGCTCCGAGACGGACTCCAGCCGGTTCTCCTGCCGGGTGGTGCTCTTGCCGCGCAGGACCCGGTACGAGCCCCCGGCGAGCGCACCGAGCACGGCGCGGCGCTCGCTGCTGTTCAGGGGCCACATCTCGCCCCGGCGGACCGCTTCGAGCTTGCGGTTCGTCTTAGTGATCTCGCGGTCGATGCTTCGGGTGTCGGGCTTGCCCATGGGTCGGTGACCTTCCTCAGGCAGGGAATGCGGGGTGGTGTGCGGGTGCGGGCGGGGCCCGTCAGGTCATGCACCATCCGGAGTCGCATCCGGAGTCCCATTCGTCGAACGGGAGGGTGTCGACGCCGTCCGGGATCGCGGCTCGTAGCGGCCGGTTGAACCGGGTTAGCCACACGTGGTCTTTGCCGAGTTCGTCACGGCGGCGGTTGAGGAGTTCTTCGAGCTGGCACGCGCGCTCGAACAGCTCGGGTTCGTCGCGGCGCATGTCGTGCCACGTCTCGGGCCGGTGGAACGGGCAGAACCAGCACGACGATTTCGGCGGCACCGGCAGACCGGCGTCACGGATGATGCGGGCGCAGTCGATACGGCGGATCCCGCGTTCGAGCAGCGGGTATTCGATGTGCTCGTGCGGCTCGCAGCGCCGGTTGTTCGCGCGGGCGATCTCGTCGAGGCTGATGCCGATCCCGACCGTCGCGGGCGCGTCCTTCGTTGCCCCACGGCGTTTGAGTTCGTCCCCGACGACCTTGATTTTGAACTGGGCCGTACAGGAGCGGGTGCCGGGAGCCCCATTGGACATGCGCACCGGGATCTTCAGCGAGCGGGATCCCTCCCGGGTGAGGTCCTGGTACAGGGTGCGGACCTCACCCGAGCGCTTCATCACCCGGTCCAGCACGACCAGCTCAAGGCCGTGCGCTTCGGCGTAGGGGGTGGCGTACTGGCGCAGATAGCGCAGGGTTCCGGGGTGCTCGGAATCGTCCCCGACGTTCGCCATCAGGAACGTCCGGTAGTCCAGCTCACCCCGAGCCGCGAGGACCAAGGCGGCCATGGACTGCACGCCCCCGCCGAAGCTGAACGTCTTCACCGCATCCGTGGTGGGTGTGGTCATTGCGCCACCTCCGCCGTGCGGGCCCGCTCCGCAAGGAGGGTGTCCCGCAGCATCCGGGCGTTGGCCGGCGAGGTGTGCAGCTCCCGACGGATCCCCGCAGAGGTGATCTGCGCGTCTGACCAGTCGGCCGTGACCGACCGCGCTTCGGCGAGCAACTGATCCGGGGTGCGCTTCGGGCGGGGCGATCGTGCGGCCTGCGGAACCCGGCCCGTCGCCCGGCGCGGCGCCCGGCCCGACACAGCCGGCACCGCCCGCACGATCGACACCGGGGCCGGTGCCGGGGCGGGGATCGCCCGTACGGGCTTCAGCGGCAGAGTGGACTTGCCCAGGTCGACCGCGACCGGATCCGGCATGCTCAACCGGGCCAGTGTGACCGTGGTCGGCGGGGTGGATTCCCGCAGGTCAGCCGTAGACCGATTTCTCAGTATCTCGGTGGATTCCTCCGCATTCATGATCGGGGCGGGGCTCGGGGTCGCGGTGCCGAACATCGACCCGAGCGCGGCATCCGCACCAGCCGTGATCCGGTCCCGCTGAACGTCCAGCAGTCGCGATCCGAGCGCCGCGTCTCCGACCCCGACCTTGCGGGCCAGACGCCACGACGCCCGATCCGAGCGCTTGCGCACCCGGCTGGTCGGGTGGTGTGCGGCGCGGGCCCGGTGGTAGGCGAGCGCCTGGACCAGGTCGGCGGTGCGCCGCTCGCTCTCGGCGTCGCGGCCGTCGGTGTGCACCACGATCCGGCGGGCCAGGAACGCCATGCCCTCCGCCGAGACGGACATGCCCATCGGGGTCAGGGCGTAGACGACCGTGCGGCCAGGGTCCGGCGCGGCCATCGCGGCCATGACGGACGCGGCGGCCGGCAGCACCCACAGCCCCGACCGCACGACGCGCGGGGAGGACTGTCCCAGCATGGTCAGTCCCAGCAGGACCAGCGCGAGCACGGCCGTGGCACCCTCACCGGCGGCGAGCGCACCGAGCGCGGTGCCCTTGCCGTAGGCGTGCCCGATGTTGCTGTACGTGCCGATACCGCCGATCACGCCCGTGGCCAGCATCGGCACGAAGGCGGCCATTAGCACCGTCTTCTGCACGGTCGTCAGGGGCTTGCGTGTCTCGCTCATGCCGCACCCCCCAGCGCGAGCAGGACGGCCGTGATGAGCAGGGCCCCGCCCGTCATGGTCAGGTCGACCGCGCGGCGCAGGGCGGTGAACTTCACCACCGCGAGCCGGGACAGGGCGGCGACGTCCGCCGCGAGGTTCCCGCCGCTGAGGGTGGTGGTGATCTCCTCAGCGGTGAGGGTGGCCCACAGCGGGAAGCCGTGCCGACCGCGCAGGTTCGGGCGGGTCGAGCGCAGCATCAGTCCGGCCGCCGCGACCAGCAGCATCAATCCCAGACCGCCCGCCAGGTAGGCGGCGAGGTTTAGGGGCAGGTCACGGGCGACCGACCACGCGCCGGCCAGCACTGCACCGATGAACGCGAGCAGCAGCCCGGTCTTGGTGTCCGTGCGCGTGATCTCCGCCTTTACCTCGGCGTGCGCCGCCGTCAGCTTCTCGGCCGGGGCGCTCACGCGGCACCGCCCGGCAGCATCGCGTCGGCCGTGCGGTTGACCAGGTCGCGCCGCGCGGCCAGCACCCGGTTACGGGCCCTGCGGATGCGGCGGGCGTCGACCTCGTTCACGGGGCGGTCGAGGGTCTTGATCTGCGCGTCCAACAGGTCGACCTCCGCCAGGATGACGGGGGACTCCAGCTCGATCGCGTCCAGCTCAGCGGCCGTCGGCTCCATGAAGTCGGCGAACGCGGTAACAGCGTCCTGAACAGTGACGATGTGCTTCATTGGGTCGTGTTCCTCTCACAGGGTTGAACGGCCCATCAGCGGCTCCCGGTGTTGCACCACCGGGGGCCGCGCGCCGTTGGAGACCAGGGCACCGGCTCCCTGCCCCCCCGCCCGTACGACCAGCACGCGAAGCGCTGTCGGACGGGCGGGGGAGGCAACCGGCCGCAGCGCTAGCCGCTGCGATGGCAGGAAGGGGGCGGACCGGTTCGGCCATAAGCGCGTGCGCTCCGCTCACTGACGCGGGTGTCGCTCAGGCGCCGTCGGCCGGTCCGTCACGGCGACGCCCACAGGGTTCGTCGAATCATCGGAACTCCCAGGTCGAAGGGATAAGGAACATCACTGCAAGGGGGACTAAGTCCCCACACGCCGGCCGTTGCTCGCGGTCACCGGGCCACCTCGCCAGTACGGGCCGAAACCCTGTTCTGCCTGGCCTTATCGGGCGGTCTTGCAGCGTGCCGCCCTGCGTTTCGAAGCAGCCCAAAGAAGGCCCCCCACACTCGCTGTCCTAGGACTGCGAGCGCTAGTGAAGACAATGACGCACAGTCCCAGGACTGTCAACAGTCCTGGGACTGTGCTTCACTGGATCACGTCGAAGGGAGACGGTTGTGGCACCTAAGTGGCGCGAATTGGCGGATCGGCTCGCGCACGAGATCAAGAGCGGGGAACGCAAGCCCGGGGCCCAGTTGCCCCAGATCAGAGAGCTGGTAGAGGCAGGGGAAGGCTCGAAGTCCACGGTTCATCAGGCGTACAAGGCGCTTGAGGCCGAAGGGCTCGTGACGTCGTCACGCGGGCACGGCACAGTTGTGCGCGCACGGGCCCCCCTCAAGCGGCTCGGCATTGCCCGCTACGACAAGGCAAAGTGGCGCGATGGCGAGGAGGTCGCGTTCATCGCTGACCGTGTGGCGTCGGGGCGGGCGTACAAGAGGGACGAGCAGACGCAGACGGTGAGCCGCGTCGAAGCGACTGCCCTTGTAGCCGAAGGGCTCGGCGTCCCGGTTGGGTCCGGGGTGTACGCACGGGCCAGGTTGGTGAAGGAAGGGACGCAGCCGACCCACACCCTGACCAGCTACTACCGTCCCCAACATGTCGAGGGCACCCGCATCGTCGATCCGACACCGGGGCCCGCTGGCCGGGGGGGCGGATACCGCGTTCTCTATGACGCCGGTTACGAGATCGACCACATGAAAGAGGCGTTGTTCGCGCGTGTGCCGACGGGTGACGAGGTGAAGCTCCTACAGCTCCCTGCCGGAGAACCGGTGGTCGAACTGCACCGGACCACATACACGGCGGACGGCACCGTGGTTGAGTTCGCTGTCGGCGTCCATGCCGCCTCCCGCTTTGCGTGGGAGTACGAATTCGACGTTCCCGATTCCGCCAGCCACCAGGGCAAGGGCAAGGAAGGTTCGGCGTGATCTCCGTACAGGACTGGGAGCACACCCAACTTCTCTGGGACTACCAGCAGATGCACCACGAACCGCGTCCCTGCTCGGTCGGCATTGGTCTGGGCAGTCACGATCTGGGGGTGGCCGACACCACCGTGGCCCTGTACCGGCGCGGCATGATGCCGCTGATCGTCTTCACGGGCGCGACCAGCCAGACAACCAAGGGCCGCATGCCGCGCGGTGAAGCCGAGCACTACCGAGACCGGGCGCTTGATCTGGGCGTGCCGGCGGACGCCATCCTTGTGGAGCCGAACGCACGCAACACCGGGCAGAACATCACCCTGTCCCGCTCGCTGCTCGAAGAGCACGGGATTGAGGTGTCCTCAGTGCTGCTCGTCAGCAAGCCGTACGAGGAACGGCGGGCCTATGCCACCGCCCGGAAGCTGTGGCCTGAGGCGGAATTCGTATGCGCTTCCACCCCGATGACGCTCCCTGAATACGTCGACTCGATCCAGGACCCACGCCTTGTGATTGACATGTTGGTGGGTTCGTTGCAACGGCTGTTGATCTATCCAGGGCTTGGGTTCACGGTCCCGCAGGAGGTGCCCGGCGACGTGACGCAGGCATACGAGCGGCTCGTGTCGCGTGGGTTCACGAGCCGCCTCGTTCCGACAGATGTTGGCACCGCCACTGTGCCGGATGCATAGCGCGGCACTCTACGTGGGATTCGACTCCAGCCCGAACCATCGCGTCCAGGCCGTTCATACAGCGGCACGCTCCATCTGGACGCCATGAACCACGCCCGCTCCTCAACGTGTGCGTCCACGACGTAGGGGATGGGAGCTTGAGGCGAGCAGTGAATGGAGAGGTAAGGCAAGCGATGAGCTTCCGTCGTTTTAGCGCCCCCCAGCTCCTGTCATCGATGTTCGAGTCACTAACCGGAGCATTTGAGTCCGGATGGGACAGATCTGCGGTTAAGGGTGCCCCCAGGCATATCCTGAGCTGGGGGTTAGTACGAGGAATTTTTTGAGGGCCTCATCCCGGCCGGAGCGGCCTTTCATGGGACAGATCTGCAACTACCTCCTGTCGTGGCTGGAGTTCGAGAGCACCACAGGGCCACCATCTAGTCGTGCGACAGCAGGGCAGCCGCACACCCGTACCGAAACCAAGGAGATCCTCGCCATGAAGCAGACGGGACGTGTCCGTAGGTGCATCCGACGCTTGGTCGGATGGGTCAGGCGCCCCCACATAACCGTCATCGTGATCGTGCTCCTTGTGGCTGTGATCTTGCCACTCATTGGCATCCCAGGAGCTATGGGGATCGGTCTCCTCATCCAATCTGTCGATCTCACGTTGCGCCTCCGAGAGTCCTGCGGCGAGTGTCCCGAGTCGACGGTCACCGCGGCTAGCGCATAAGCATGGGGCGCCGCGAAGATCCTGTCGGCGCCGATGGCGTTGCCCGCACTCTCGCTCTTTGGCTCAGGCGCCAGCGCGAACGTGCGGGCATCACCTATCGCGAGCTGGCAAGGAAGACCAAGTACAGCGAGGACACTTTGCGCCGTGCCGCTTCCGGCAAGGTAGTACCCACTGCAGAGGTCGTCCGAGCTTTTGCCGACGCCTGCGGAGCAGATCCGAGGGAAGCTGAACGGCGGCGTACGAACGCCCACGTACGACGCTCCCGGAGCAAAAGAAATGAGCCCCAAGGGCGACCAGTAGACATCGAGTACGTCAACACTTTTGACGAACTCCGCAGGTGCATGATCCGTGCTTACGAGAGTTCTGGAAGCCCAAGCTATCGAGAATTGGCAGCTAACTCCAAGGCGTACGGCCCCATATCGCGCAGCACGTTGAGTCGCTTCTTTTGGAATAAGTCGAAACCTAGTCGAGAGTTCACGCTGGCGTTCGCCCGGAGCTGCGGGCAAGTCGAGATCGAGTCATGGGCTCGGGCGTGGGAACGCTGCGCTGAGCAGACGGACAAACCAAACACGAGTAGAGCTCGCCACTCACACAGCCCCTCTTCATCGTCTAGCTCCTACCATATTCGGGGCTTGCACATTAATTGTCAGGGCTGCTACAAGACTGTCACCATCGTGACAGATTCACCAGGAAGAGCCGATTCGCAGTTCTGGTGCTCCTCGTGCTTCGCCCAAAGAATGCGCGAATTCAAAAATCGAACTGACGATATCAAATTGTGGAAGGCTGGCGGGCATTGCATTTTCGAAGTAATGAACCGCAGTGCGGAGTCATGACGAGTCTCTGACGCGCAGCACCTGCAGAGCCGAATCGACTACGAACCTCGCGAAGCGACTGCACCGTAGGCCAGGAGCCCAATCGCCCCCAGAACAACTGTGCCCCCCAGCTGAGAATCCAGATTTCGCTCCAGGCATGTCGTGTGCGGCAAACTGTGGACAGACGCTGAAGAACTGCATGTAGGCCGCCCGCGAAGGCTTCGGGCCCGGCCGGCCGCGTCCCTGACGGATGCAGGTGACTGGCTCTGCGACTACATCGTGATGACGACCAGAGAGTTCGAGGATTCCAAGCGCGGTCTACCGGCAGTGACTCACGCCCGTAATGGATCGAGGCTGCACCGGCGCTGATCAGCTTCAGGATGACGGATGGGTGAGCGTGGGACTGGGATCCCAACCTCTGTTGCATGGAGCACTCCCTACCGTCGCTTGGGCAGTGGCTAGGGGAGTGGAGCCAAGACCCTCCACCTGACGATCCGTCAACAACCGTCCAAGTTGGCCAAATCCATGTACTGCTCTCATGCAGTGTCCTACGATGCGAAGCATGCCTCCTGCTACCAAAGCGACGTCTACGTCGATCAAATTCCAGCTCGTCGGTGTCGCCGAGTTGATCGAAATGCAAGAGATGCGCGTCCCCATTTACCAGCGCTCGTACCGCTGGCGCCCAGATGCGGAGGTCGCTCAGTACTGGAGCGATCTGCTTCACGCCTTTGGGGAAACTGATGAGTACTTCCTCGGAACGGTTGTACTCACCACGGAAGGGGACGGTACACGAAAAACCATCATCGATGGTCAGCAGCGAATCGTGACTACTTCCTTGCTATTGGCCGCGATTCGCGATCATCTCGAAAGTCGTGGTAACGAAAAATTCAGCGTAATTGAGCGCGACTATCTCGCCAAGGAAACCCTGCAATCGGAGGGTAAGGACCCTCGTCTAGTCCTGAACCCCGAAGACGATGCCATTTTCAGTTCCATCGTCTCCGGAGATGCTGACCCCGAAGCGGCAGACGGCAAATCTCCCGCTGTGATGAAGTCATACGCCTTCTTGTCAAAAGCTATGGGTGCAGTTGCTGACTCAGTCGGTGATGAAGCGGAGAAAAGGCTTCTACAATGGGCTACTTTTCTCCGTGAACGCGTTCGTCTCGGAGTAATCGAAGTTCCATCTGAATCCGATGCATACGTAATTTTCGAGACCCTCAACAACCGAGGGGCCGATCTAACCACTGCCGACCTTCTCAAGAACTACATCTTCGGAAAAGCGGGGAGTGAACTCGATAAAGTACGCGACTACTGGATGCGTACCCTCGGGTCCCTGGAACTTTCTGCTGCAGACAGCAAGTTTACCGCCTTCTTGCGGCACTATTGGAGCTCTCGCTACGGCTTGACGCGAGAACGAGACCTATACGATAAGATCAAGGAAAAGGTGAAGACGAAGAGTCAGGCCTCACAGTTCACGATCGACCTATCCCGAGCGGCAGAGAAATATGCGGCTATCACGAACCCCGGACACGAATTCTGGACCAACTTGGACCATGCGGGAAAGGCTGATCTGCAGATTCTAGCCAGGTTTAATCTCGCACCCAACAGGCCTCTACTGCTTGCTGCGATGGATAAATTCTCGGATGTGGAGCTCAAGAAACTTCTTCGCGCAGCTGTGAGCTGGTCCGTTCGTGGGACCGTCACAGAGACGATGAACTCCGGAACGACAGAAGAACGCTACTGTGACGCCGCTGTCGCCATCCGCGGCGGGCAGGTAAAGACGGTAAAAAGCGTGAGGGAAAAACTGGGAAGCACCATCCCATCGGACGATCAGTTCAAAGAAGCCTTTGCAATCATGCGGGTACCCAAAAATGCCGCAGCCCGCTACTACCTTCTCGCCCTGGAACGCTACGATGCAAAGACTCCCGAGCCCGAGCTAGTGCCCAACGAAGACGGCGACAAGCTCAACCTTGAGCACGTTCTTCCCCAGAATGCAACACAAGCGGATTGGCCAACATTCAAGACGGCGGAGGAACGTTACAATTGGGCCTATCGCCTTGGGAATATGACTTTGCTTCCAAAAGGGAAGAACGGAAAGATCGGCAATAAGTCCTTCTCGGTTAAGGCTCCCATCCTCCAGTCGTCGGCACTTTCCCTTACAGCCACAGTCGGTCAGCACGCGAAGTGGACTGCAGCTGAGATTGCCGCACGGCAAAAGGTTCTTGCTGAAAAGGCTGTGCTCGCTTGGCCTCGTTGAAGGTTGGCCATCCGCGTACCGTCGCTTGGACAATCTGTGGACTCACGGAGCCGTCTGTATCGGTCGCGCCCGGGCAGGATACGAGGTTGAACGAGGCTGGACTTAGCTCAGTCCAGCACGAACAGGCTTGAAAGCGAGTGTGACGTAACCCGTCACCGAGTTTCCGCTGCGCTTAGAGGAGGGGCGGTCGAGAGGGGCCCCTTCTTTCGCCACGGCGAGCGAAGGCGAAGGGGAGGCTGCTCCTCTTGAGTGAGGACTCGGGGGCGACATCGCCGGGCCCTCTCTGGGCCCTCCGAGGGTGACAAGCAACGGCCGACAACGACCAGTAACGACCGCCCAACCGCAGGTCAGCGGAGGGTTGGGCGCCGCTGACCTGGTGAAAAAAACGGGCCCGCCAGACCCAGGGCAAGAAGAAGTAGCCCACGCGATCGGCCCCCTGCCCGCGGCTTCCCCGCCGGCAGGGGGCTTTTCCGTGCCCGGGCAGCGCTAGCGGGTGAGCGCCTTGTACTGGGCCATCACGCGCTTCACGTACTGCTGCGTCTCCTTGTACGGCGGGACTCCCTTGTACTTCTTCACCGCCGCGACACCCGCGTTCATCGACGCCGCCAGCAGCTCCGGCCGGGAGCCCACCTGACGCTTGGCCCCGGCCAGGAACTTGGCGGCTGCCTTCGTCTGGCTCGTCGCGGTGCGCAGGTCGACACCGGCGGCCGGGAGCTGCTGGAACAGTCCGCGGCCACCGGCCGCTCCCACGGCCGACGGATTGCAGCCGGATTCCACCCGTGCCAGGGCGGAGAGGAGCTGCCAGGAGACGCCGTAGGTCTTCCCCACCGACTTGAAGGTGGAGGTGTACTTCGGGCACCCCGGCGAAGCCGCCGCGGCGGTCCCGGTCTGCGTAGCGCAAGCGGCGGCGAGGGCGAGGGCGATCGCGCCCGTACGGACGGCGAACCGCGTATCAAGAGGAGAGCGGGACACGAGCACACCCTTCTTCGAGAACGAGTCATCGGTGATGAGGGTGTACGCGCGACCCGCGGTTGCCTGGGGTCGTGTCCATGTGACCCAGCTCATGGGGGAGTTCGGCGGCTGAGCCGGACGGGTGAGGCAGGAACCTTTCGGCGGGGGACGGGCGCATGGGGGGCGGGAAGGGCGCGGTAGGGGTGCGGAGGGTGCCCCGGAGGTGCCCGTCGTCCGACGCTCTTCCTGTTCACGAAAGAGACTCCCGTGCGCCTTCGGTACACCGCCACCGCCGCTTGCGGTGCCCTCGCCCTCACGGCCGTCCTCGCCGCGCCCGCCTTCGCCGCCGAAGGCGACTTCGGCTACCGCTTCGTCGGGCCGAACGGCAAACCCCAGTCGGCCGTCCTCCACGACCCGGACAGCGGGGTGTGCGTCACGCTGCCCGAGGTCGCGGACCCGGGCGCCTCCGAGCCGGCCTTCGCGCCGCACAACGGCACCGACGCGTGGGCGCTGGTCTTCACCGGGCCCGACTGCTCCGGCGACTCCTGGAAACTGCGCCCGCACGGCCGCCCCGCCTCGGACCGGCTCAAGCTGCGCTCGGTGGTCTTCCTGGGGGAAGCGGAGGACTGACCGCCGGGCCGGTCGCAGGGCCCGGACACGGGACCGGAGCGAAGGGGACGCCGTACGACGCGCGGTGTCCCCTTCGCCGTACGGGGAGCGGGAACGCGTCAGCCCGCGCCCCCGCACGCGTACCGCATCAGCACCTCGTCCCGCGTGTCGTCCGGGCGCAGCCGCAGGGCGTTCGGCCAGCGGCCGGTCTCGTGCCAGCCGAGGGCGGCGTAGAAGGACTCCAGGCCCTCGCCGCCGCGGGCGGCCAGGCGCAGGTGGTCAAGGGCCAGTTCGTCGCGGGCGACGCGGTGGAGTTCGCGCATGAGGGCGGTGCCGATGCCCCGGCCGCGGACGTCCGGGTGGGTCTGGAGGTGGTGGACCGAGCCCCAGTGCGCGACGAGCGGGTTCGGATCGTGGCCGAGGACGACCCAGCCGGCGAGGGCGCCGCCGGCCGTCGCGGTGATCAGCCGGTGGCCGTCCGGGGCGAGCCGGGCGAGGAGGCCGTCGAGGACCGGGGCGACGTGCGTTTCCGTGACCGGCGGGAACGGGAATCCGGCGGCCCCGCCCGCGTTGGTCACCGCGATCCAGCACTCCGTCAGCCGCCGCCGCAGACCGGCGGAGACCTCGCCGGGCGCGGTGGCCTGGCCGAGGACCACCGGGGTCGTGGGAGACGAGGTACGGGGCGCGGGGACGGAGGTCATGGCGGCCATCCTGGGCCGTCGGCGCCCGCGCCGGAAGGCCGCTCGCCACGCCGCCCGGCCGGATATTCGCGCGCGGCGGGCGTACGGGCTCGTCTAGCGTCCGGCGCCATGAGCATGAGCACGAGCCTGAACGAGGAGACGGACGCGGGTACGGATACGCGGGCGACGACCGGTCTCCGCCTCGAACCCGTCACCCCCGACACCGTCGACGCCGCGATCGACCTGCGCGTCCATCCGCACCAGGAGGACAACGTCGCGCCCGTCGTCCGTTCGCTCGCCGAGGCGTACGCGTACGGGGACGGCGCCTGGCCCCGGCTGATCTTCGACGGGGACCGGCTGGTCGGCTTCCTGATGGCCTTCCTCGACCTCCCGTGGGACGGAGCCGGCCGCCGCAGCGGCCTGTGGCGGCTGAACATCGACGCCGGGCAGCAGGGCAAGGGGTACGGGCGGTACGCCGTCCGGGCCGTGGCCGAGGAGCTGCGGCGGCGCGGGGCGGACGAGATGTACGTGACCTGGCACCAGGGCGAGCACGGCCCCGGCGCCTTCTACCGCGGGCTCGGCTTCCGGGAGACCGGCGAGATGTCGGGCGACCAGGCCGTCGGCCTCCTGGACCTGCGCGACACCGGTGCCGGCGGTGCCGGCGGTGACAGCAACGGCGGTGGCGGCGGTGGTGACGGCGCCAGCGGGACGTGACGGTGCGGGCCCGCCGTACGAGACGAGCGGGCCCGCACCGTTCGGCACGCGCGCGGTCAGCCGCAGCTGCCCCCGCACTGGCACGACCCGCCGGACTGGCAGCCGCAGCCGCAGCCCGGGCCGCACTGGCAGCCGCTGAGGGCGGTCAGGAACCCCGCGTCACGCGCGGGATCCTGCGTCGGGTGGTCGCGTATCGGAGCAGATTCGGCCATGGGGTCCCTCCCTGGCTCCCTGAGAGGCGTACGTCGCCCTCCTCTCATTGCAAGCCCGTCCCGCACGGCGCATCAACGGCGCACAGGCGTGCGGTGGTGTGCGACGGTGTGCGCCGCCCTGCCCCGATACGCCCGAGACGCCGGACCCGCCCAACGCCTGCCGGACACGCCGGACCCGCCCACGCCTGCCGGACACGCCGGGCGAGCCCACGCCCGCCCGACGTACCCGCGTGCCCCTCGTCCCTGCGCTTCCTCGCCGCTACGCGCCCTCGACGGGCGCGTCCGCCGGCTGGAGCTCGTCCGCGTGCTCGCCCGTCACCAGGTAGACCACGCGCTTGGCCACCGACACCGCGTGGTCGGCGAACCGCTCGTAATAACGGCCGAGCAGCGTCACGTCGACGGCCGTCTCGATGCCGTGCTTCCAGCGGTCGTCCATCAGGTGCTGGAACAGCGCCCGGTGCAGCAGGTCCATCTCGTCGTCGTCCTGCTCCAGCTGAAGCGCCAGGTCGACGTCCTTGGTGATGATGACCTCGGCGGCCTTCGCCATCAGCCGCTGCGCCAGCTGCCCCATCTGCAGGATCGTGGCGTGCAGGTCGTCCGGCACCGCGCGGTCCGGGAACCGCAGCCGCGCCAGCTTCGCCACGTGCTGGGCCAGGTCGCCCGAGCGCTCCAGGTCGGCGCTCATCCGCAGCGAGGTGACGACTATCCGCAGGTCGGTCGCCACCGGCTGCTGCCGCGCGAGCAGCGCGATCGCGCGCGCCTCCAGGTCGTGCTGGAGGTCGTCGACCTTCTGGTCCGCGGCGATGACGTGCTCCGCGAGCTTCAGGTCGGCGTCCAGCATGGCCGTGGTGGCCCGCCCGATCGCGGACCCGACCAGGCGGGCCATCTCGACGAGGCCTTCGCCTATCGAGTCAAGTTCCTCGTGGTACGCGTCCCGCATGGGTGTCCCTTCATCGCGTCTCGTCGCGTCGCTCGCGTTTCATCGCGTCGCGTCGCTCGAACGTGGGCGGCCGGCTCGGAGCCCGTGACTCGTGACCCGTGCCCGAAGTCCGACGCCGTGACCCGAAGCCCGCGGCTCGGGCCCCGTGCCACAGCCCGGGCCCCGTTCCCGCGGTCCGGATCAGGTACGGCCGTGGTCCCGGGCCCCGAGTCCCGTGGGCTCGGACCCCCACGCTCCCACGGTCCGGCCCGTACGCGTCCTGATCCGGCCGCCCGCGTGAACCGGACGCGTCCTCCAGGTGAACTCTGGGCGACGCGGGCCCGGTTACCCTCCGCGGCATGTGAATCACACCCGTCCCCTCGGTGAACTCTGGGCGACGACTGTTCGAGCAGCCACTCGGACGGCTGGGAGAGTGTCGCCACACCCGCATAACCTGGACGCATGGACGTGAACGCGGCGGTTGCCGCATTGGCCGCTATCGCCGGAGTATGTACCGGCGTGATCGCCATGCTGGCGTTCCGCTGGAGCGAGCGCGACCAGGCGAAACCCACCCGTACCTCTCTGCACACCGACGCCGTGCTGCCGCCCGGCGTCGACACCGTGCTGTCCGTGCTGCGCTCCTCCGCCGTCGTCCTCGACGAGAGCGATTCCGTGGTCAAGGCCAGCTCGGCGGCGTACGCGCTCGGCCTGGTCCGCGGCGGGAAACTGGCCGTCGAACCCATGCTCAACATGGCCCGCGACACCCGTCGCGACGGCGAGATACGGCAGGTCGAACTCGACCTGCCGCGGCGCGGCACCGGCCGCGTCGAGGCCCTCGCCGTCTCCGCCCGGGTCGCCCCGCTGGGCTCCCGGCTGGTGCTGCTGCTCGTGGAGGACCTCACCGAGGCCCGTCGGATCGAAGCGGTACGGCGTGACTTCGTCGCCAACGTGAGCCACGAGCTGAAGACCCCGACCGGAGCCCTCTCCCTGCTCTCCGAGGCCGTCATGGACGCCTCGGACGACCCCGAGGCGGTCACCCGCTTCGCGGGCCGGATGCAGATCGAGGCCACCCGCCTGACCAACCTGGTCCAGGAGCTCATCGACCTCTCCCGGGTGCAGAACGACGACCCGCTGGAGGACTCCGAGCCGGTACGGGTGGACGAACTGGTCGCCGAGGCCATCGACCGCTCCCGGCACACCGCCTCCACCAAGCAGATCACCATGGCCGCCGGAGGCGCGGCCGACCTGTACGTCTGGGGCAGCCGCGGCCAGCTCGCCGCCGCTCTCGGCAACCTCGTCG
The DNA here is from genome assembly GCF_040635425.1 of Streptomyces laurentii. Classification (NCBI taxonomy): domain Bacteria; kingdom Bacillati; phylum Actinomycetota; class Actinomycetes; order Kitasatosporales; family Streptomycetaceae; genus Streptomyces; species Streptomyces laurentii. Next base: position 89,452 of record NZ_JBEYHT010000020.1, read on the forward strand.
AGAACGCCGTCAACTACTCGCCCGCCCGCACCCGGGTCGGCATCGCCGCCCGCCGCGTCGCCGCCCCCGGTGGCGACCTGATCGAGATCGCCGTGACCGACCAGGGCATCGGCATCTCCGAGAAGGACCGCGAGCGGGTCTTCGAACGCTTCTACCGGGTCGACCCGGCCCGCTCCCGCGCCACCGGCGGTACGGGGCTCGGCCTCGCCATCGTCAAGCACGTGGCCGCCTCGCACGGTGGCGAGGTCACCGTGTGGAGCACCGAGGGCCAGGGCTCGACCTTCACCCTGCGGCTGCCGGAGGCCGGCGCGGCACGCGGCCGGCGTGCCGCGGATACCGGCTACGCCAGTGGGGACTATGCAGGTGACGACTTCGACGACGACACCTTTACGGACGGCGCCGACGGCGGCTTCGACGACGCCGACCGCCCAGAAAACCGCCCTGAAAACCGCTCTGAAGACCGCCGGGGAGACCGCGACGGCGGCCACCCCGATGACGACCACCGCGCCGACGACCACTCCCGTGGCGACGCCGCGGGCGGCCGCGGGCGCGTCGGCGGAGGCCGGTCCGCCGCGGCACCCGCGCCCGCCACTTCCGCACCAACTTCCGAACTCATGACCGAACCGCTCATCGCCCCGGAGGTCCTTCCGTGACCCGAGTGCTTGTCGTCGAGGATGAGGAATCCTTCAGCGACGCCCTGTCGTACATGCTCCGCAAGGAAGGCTTCGAGGTCGCCGTGGCGGCGACCGGGCCCGACGGACTCGACGAGTTCGAGCGCAACGGAGCGGATCTCGTCCTCCTCGACCTGATGCTGCCGGGCCTGCCCGGCACCGAGGTGTGCCGCCAGCTGCGCGGCCGCTCGAACGTCCCGGTGATCATGGTGACCGCCAAGGACAGCGAGATCGACAAGGTCGTCGGCCTGGAGATAGGAGCCGACGACTACGTGACCAAGCCCTTCTCCTCGCGGGAGCTGGTCGCCCGCATCCGCGCGGTCCTGCGCCGCCGCGGCGAGCCGGAGGAGGTCACCCCCGCCGCCCTGGAGGCCGGCCCGGTCCGCATGGACGTGGACCGCCACGTGGTCACGGTCGGCGGCGGCAAGGTCGACCTGCCGCTGAAGGAGTTCGACCTCCTGGAGATGCTGCTGCGCAACGCGGGCCGCGTGCTGACCCGTATGCAGCTCATCGACCGGGTCTGGGGCGCGGACTACGTCGGCGACACCAAGACCCTCGACGTCCACGTCAAGCGCCTCCGGGCCAAGATCGAGCCCGACCCGGGCGCCCCGCGCTACCTGGTGACGGTCCGCGGCCTGGGCTACAAGTTCGAGCCGTAAAGACGGCGGCGATCTCTGCGGCCGGACGGAGTCCGGCGCGGCGTCCCGAAGCCCGTGAGGCCCCCAGGGGCCGAGCGGTGCGAGGGGCGCGGTGTGAGCGGGGGATCGAGCCGTAAAGACGGCGGCCATACGTGAAGGGCGCCCCCTCCAAGAGGGGGCGCCCTTCACGTATACGTGCGTACGGCGGTCAGTGACCGGCCGCGTGAGTGGCCTCGCCCGTCGGGCCGGCGGTGCTACCCGGGGTCGCCGTGCCCGTCGGGGCGGCGGGCTTGGTCGCCGTGCCCGTCGGCGTGGCGGTGGCGGTCGGCAGGGCCGGGATCTCGGACGGGCCGAACTCCTTGAAGTAGCTGGCGGCCGGGACGACGAAGGCGTTCACCTTCGCCTCGCCGGTCTTGCTCAGCTTGAAGACGACCTGCTGCGAGCTGCCGTTCTTGCCGGCTTCGCGGCCGTTCTCGATGGTGGCGGACGCGTTGCCCGCGCCGCCCAGCAGCGTGGAGCCGCCGGCCGGGACGACGACCGGACCGGTGCCCTTGGCGGGGGCCAGCTTCACCGTCGCCGAGGTGCCCGGCAGGGTGATCGACTCGAGGGTCTGCTGCTTGTCACCATTGTTGAAGAGGGTGGCGGAAACGACCGCGGGGCCCTCCGCACCGTGCTCGGGCTGGGTGATGACCAGGACGTTGAGGACCTTGATGTCATCGACCGAGACACCGGCGTTGTCCGGCCGGATGCCGAGCGTCTGTGCGTCGTTACCCGCACCACAGGCGGACAGCGAGGCGACCGAGATCACGAGGGCGGTGGCGGCGAGGGCGCCGCGTCGAAGGCTGCGGCTCACGGCGGCGGCATCTCCTAGGACGAACGGACAGGCTAAGGAACGGCTAAAGGTGTGTCAGCGGCCTTAGGTTACCGAGCCGCACTCTCCGCCTCGCACCCGACCCGCCCCCTAGTGGGTGTCTTGCCCGTCTCCGGTGCTCGCGCGGCCTTCGCCGGACTGTGGTCGGAGCCGCTGCCGACGGTCACGAGCCACCACCGGACCCACCACCGGACGGGCGTCGGACAGCCGTCGGACAGCCGTCGGAGGGCCGTTGGACGGCCCTCCGACCGTCCCGTGGGTGGGTCTCCAACAGACGCTGATCCGTTCCGAGGAACGTCGATAACGCGCCGACATGGCCGGATCTCCACACATTGACTCGCTGTTTGCCCCTCGTTTGACCCGGCGTTCACAAATCCGCCGTGATCAATTCGGCCATCGTGCGCGCATTCCCCCATCCGGGTCCTTCGGGAGGCATTCGAGAAACCCCGGTGATCAATTCGGGAATCGGTCCGGACGGGTGGTCGATCACGCCGCCGATGCTCGAACGGAGTACGTGAACAGCGCCACACCGAACCTGGCGAACCGGGGCATCACACCCTCCTCGGCCCCCTCCCGGCATCTGTGACACCACTGTTTCCCTGCGTCCGCGCAGCGGCTCCGACCTGCGAATACCGCACTCCGGAAGACCTCCGCAGCACGTCCGCCGCGCTGTTGTCAAGCCCCGAGATATGCCCTGACCTGCGAAAACGCCATTCAGAAGAAGCCGTATCCGTGTTACCCTGGATAGCCACGGAAGGGGTACCTGTCACATGACGTTCAAGGTTGGCGACACCGTGGTCTATCCCCATCATGGGGCCGCGCTGATCGAGGCCATCGAAACTCGCCAGATCAAAGGCGTGGACAAGACCTACTTGGTGCTCAAGGTCGCGCAGGGTGACCTGACGGTACGCGTACCGGCGGACAACGCCGAGTTCGTCGGTGTTCGCGACGTGGTCGGTCAGGACGGGCTGGACCGGGTCTTCGAGGTGCTGCGCGCGCCGTACGCGGAAGAGCCGACGAACTGGTCCCGTCGCTACAAGGCAAATCTGGAGAAGCTCGCCTCCGGTGACGTCATCAAGGTCGCCGAAGTGGTGCGCGACCTGTGGCGTCGTGAGCGCGAGCGCGGACTCTCCGCCGGTGAGAAGCGCATGCTCGCCAAGGCCCGCCAGATCCTGGTGAGCGAGCTGGCTCTCGCGGAGAACACCAACGAGGACAAGGCCGAGGCACTTCTCGACGAAGTACTCGCGTCCTGAGCCCGACACCCGAGCCGACCGCCTGACGCCTGGCATACCCGCCATGTCAGCACGACGCACGATGCCGCAGTGCCCGTAGACGTCCTGTGAATCCCGGTGGGCCGCTGAGAAGCGGTCCACCGTACGGTTCCACAGTGCCGTCGCCGGGCACTGCGGCATGTTCGTCTCTCTGTTCGGACCCCCTGATCCGCATCCCGATCCCGATCACCGAACTCGATCCCGATCACCGACGCCCGGCCGGCGATGTCCGGCCGGCGACGCCGATCCGGTCGACGACACCGATCCCGACCGGCGATACGCGATCCCCGATCACAAGCTTCGACCCGGATCCAGGATCTCCGGAACCCGGTACACCCGGAACCGGAGAGCCGGCATCCCCCCGCGGCTCTCGCACGGCGCCACCCGACCGTACTCACGGAAGGGGCCGGAAGGGGCCCGGTCAAGGCGTCACCGTCAAGCTCATCGACGCCATACCCACGTCGCCCGCGGAAACAAACCTGCCGGAGTGCAACCGATGACAGACCAAGCGCGTGAAAGCCGGACCGCCGTGGTGATCCCCGCGGCCGGCCGTGGTGTCCGCCTCGGCCCGGGCGCCCCCAAAGCGCTGCGCGCGCTGAACGGCACGCCCATCCTCGTCCACGCCGTCCGGGCGATGGCCGCCTCGCGCGCCGTCTCCCTCGTCGTCGTGGTCGCCCCCGCCGACGGCGCCGCCGAGGTCAAGAACCTCCTCGACGACCACGCCCTGCCCGACCGTACCGACTACGTCGTCGTCCCCGGCGGCGATACCCGCCAGGAGTCCGTCCACCTCGGACTCAAGGCGGTGCCGGACGACATCACCACCGTCCTCGTCCATGACGCGGCCCGCCCGCTCGTCCCGGCCGAGGTCGTCGACACCGTCATCGAGGCGGTACGGGACGGGGCGGTCGCCGTCGTCCCCGCGCTGCCCCTCGCCGACACGGTCAAGGAGATCGAGCCGGCCGAGCGGCCCGGCGACCCCGAGCGCGTCGTCGCGACCCCCGTGCGGGCCCGGCTGCGCGCCGTACAGACTCCGCAGGGCTTCGACCGGGACACCCTGGTCAACGCCCATGCCACCGTCGCCCTCGCCGGCGAGGGCGCCACCGACGACGCCGGGATGGTCGAGAAGCTCGGCGCGCCCGTCGTCGTGGTGCCCGGCCACGAAGAGGCGTTCAAGGTGACCCGCCCCCTCGACCTCGTCCTCGCCGAGGCCGTACTCGCCCGCAGGAGGGCCAACGATGGCTTCTGACAGCAGCTCCCCGGCCCCGGCCCCGGTGGTCCCGGTGCTTCCCCGCACCGGCATCGGCACCGACGTCCACGCCTTCGAGAAGGGGCGGGAGCTGTGGTGCGCCGGCCTCCTCTGGGAGGGGGAGGAGTACGGGCTCGCCGGGCACTCCGACGGTGACGTCGCCGCCCACGCCGCCTGCGACGCGCTCTTCTCCGCCGCCGGCATCGGCGACCTCGGCGCCCACTTCGGCACCTCGCGCCCCGAGTGGTCCGGCGCCTCCGGCGTCACGCTGCTCGCCGAGGCCGCCCGGATCGTGCGCGCCGAGGGATACGAGATCGGCAACATCGCCGTCCAGGTCGTCGGCGTCCGTCCGAAGGTCGGCAAGCGCCGCGACGAGGCCCAGAAGGCGCTCAGTGAGGCGGCGGGCGCACCTGTCTCCGTCTCCGGCACCACCACCGACGGGCTCGGTCTCACCGGCCGCGCCGAGGGCCTGGCCGCGCTCGCGACCGCGCTCGTCTACCCCGTACAGGGCTGAATCACCGCGTACGGGACTCGAGCGCGGCGCGGAGCCGGACGGGGAGCGCCCGGTTCCGCTCCCGGGGCGCGTCCCCGCCGAGAAAGTGCCCCGAGATCCCCTGGTGGGTCTCGGGGCATCGCCGCTCGCCCACTACTCTGGTGTGGTGACTATTCGCCTGTACGACACCAGCGCCCGGCAGACCCGTGACTTCACCCCGATCAAGCCGGGCTGCGTCTCGATCTACCTGTGTGGCGCGACCGTGCAGGCCGCACCGCACATCGGACACATCCGGTCCGGTCTGAACTTCGACATCCTGAGCCGCTGGTTCGAATACCGCGGCTACGACGTCACGTTCATCCGCAACGTCACCGACATCGACGACAAGATCATCGCCAAGGGCGCCGAACAGGGCCGTCCGTGGTGGTCGATCGGCTACGAGAACGAGCGCGCGTTCAACTCCGGCTACCAGGCCCTCGGTTGCCTGCCGCCGACCTACGAGCCGCGCGCCACCGGCCACGTCACCGAGATGGTCGAGATGATGCGCGGCCTGATCGAGCGCGGCCACGCGTACGTCTCCGACGGCAGCGTGTACTTCGACGTGCGCTCCTTCCCGGAGTACCTGTCGCTGTCCAACCAGGACATCGACGACCTGCGCCAGCCCGACGAGGGCGTCTCCGGCAAGCGGGACCCGCGCGACTTCGCCATGTGGAAGGCCACCAAGCCGGGCGAGCCCGACTGGGAGACCCCGTGGGGCCGCGGCCGTCCCGGCTGGCACCTGGAGTGCTCGGCCATGGCGCACAAGTACCTGGGCTCCGCCTTCGACATCCACGGCGGCGGCCTCGACCTGGTCTTCCCGCACCACGAGAACGAGATCGCCCAGGCCCGCGCCTTCGGCGACGAGTTCGCGCGCTACTGGGTGCACAACGCCTGGGTCACCATGAGCGGCGAGAAGATGTCGAAGTCGCTGGGCAACAGCGTCCTCGTCTCCGAGATGGTGAAGAACTGGCGCCCGATCGTCCTGCGCTACTACCTGGGCACCCCGCACTACCGGTCGATGATCGAGTACAGCGAGGAGGCCCTGCGCGAGGCCGAGGCCGCCTTCGCCCGTATCGAGGGCTTCGTCCAGCGCGCCACCGAGAAGGCCGGGGCGCCCGTCGCCCCCGCCGCCGAGGTGCCGCCGGCCTTCGCCGAGGCCATGGACGACGACCTCGGCGTGCCGCAGGCGCTGGCGATCATCCACACCGCCGTCCGCCAGGGCAACAGCGCGCTCGCCGCCGACGACAAGGAAGCCGCGGTCGCCCGCCTCGCCGAGGTGCGCGCCATGCTCGGCGTCCTCGGTCTCGACCCGCTCGACCCGCACTGGGCCGAGGAGAACGACCGCGGCGAGGAGCTGCACGGCGTCGTCGACACCCTCGTCCGCCTGGTGCTCCAGCAGCGCGAGTCGGCGCGTGAGCGCAAGGACTGGACCAGCGCGGACGCCATCCGCGACCAGCTGAACCAGTCCGGTCTGGCCATCGAGGACGGACCGGACGGGCCGCGCTGGTCGGTCGCCGGTTCCGGGCGCTGAGCCGCCGCCGGACCGCCGATACGCCGATGAGTGTGCCGTCCGGGCCTCCGGGCGGCACACTTCACTTACAGACACAGACAGACTTAGGTACGCGTACGCACGCGTACGTGATCCGAGAAGCAGGTAGCAGTCATGGCCGGGAACAGCCAGCGCAGGGGACGTCGCACGTCCAACAAGAAGGGCGCGACGGTCGGCAGCGGTGGCCAGCGGCGCAAGGGCCTCGAGGGCAAGGGCCCGACGCCCAAGGCCGAGAACCGCAAGGGCCACAAGGCCTACCGCGTCTCCAACGCGATGGCCCGGAACGCGGCCAAGCGCAAGCCCGTCGTCCGCCGCGGCGGCAAGGGCCAGTCGGAGATGGTCGTCGGCCGTAACCCGGTCTTCGAGGCGCTGCGCGACGGCGTGCCCGCGACGACGCTCTACGTCCAGCAGTTCATCGACAACGACGAGCGTGTGCGCGAGGCCCTCAACCTCGCCACCGGCCGCGGCAACATCAACATCATGGAGGCGCCGCGCCCCGAGCTGGACCGGATGACGAACGGCCTCAACCACCAGGGTCTCGTCCTCCAGGTCCCGCCGTACGAGTACGCGCACCCCGAGGACCTCGCCGAGGCCGCGTACGAGGAGCACGAGGACCCGCTGATCGTCGCCCTCGACGGCGTCACCGACCCGCGCAACCTCGGCGCCGTCGTCCGTTCCGTCTCCGCCTTCGGCGGCCACGGCGTGGTCGTGCCCGAGCGCCGCGCCGCCGGTATGACGGCGGGCGCGTGGAAGACCTCGGCCGGCACCGCCGCCCGTACGCCGGTGGCCCGTGCCACCAACCTCACGCGCTGCCTGGAGCAGTACCAGAAGGCCGGTCTGACGGTTGTCGGCCTCGCCGCCGACGGTGACACCGAGGTGCACGAGCTGGACGCGCTGGCCGGGCCGGTCGTCGTCGTGGTCGGCTCCGAGGGCAAGGGCCTGTCCCGCCTGGTCGGCGAGACCTGCGACTTCCTCGTCCGCATCCCGATGCCGGGTGGCGCCGAGTCGCTGAACGCCGGTGTCGCGGCGGGGGTCGTGCTGTACGAGGCGGCCCGCCGCCGTATGAGCTGAGCCCTGTGAGCTGAGCTCTCCGAGTCGAGCCCTCTGAGCTGAGCTCTCGGAGTCGAGCCCTCCCGGAGGGTGTGAGTGCGACGGGCCCGCGGTGCGCGGGCCCGTCGCGCTTTCGTTGGCGCGGTGCGCCCGGTGTGGGGTGTGCTGTGCGGATCGCGCGGGGTGCGCGCTCCGGCGCGAGCCGCCGTACGCGCTCCTGCGCGCTCCCGTACGAGCCCTCTTCCCGCGCCCGGCGCACGCCCGGCGTGAGCGCGCCCACCCCCGCTGACCTCGGCAGCCTCCGCCCGGGCCCATATCTTGACGGGCCTCGGACATTCCCGTGCCGTCAAGGCAGTGTCCTAACCGCGCGTCACTCGGTTAGATGAGTGTGGACACCAGAACGCCCCGGCCGGGGTTCGACGATCAGCCCGCGCTGAGCATGGTCAAGGTGGATTGCGATCCCGCCCAGGTGATCGTGAACCACGCCAGCTTCCGTGTGCGGCTCGCGCCGGCCCAGCAGCCGAGGTTCGCCGCGAGCCCCCGTATCGCCGCCCTCGCCGGAGCCGCCGGGATCACCGCGGCCATGGGCGGCGGCGCCCGCGCCGACGGGCCCCGGCGCCGGCCCGTCGTATGGACCGGGAAGTCCTCACCCGCCGCCGCCGGCCTGCTCCAGGCCGTCCGCGACACCGTCACCCCGCGCGGCCCCGGCGTGTCCACCCTGGACCCCGGCACCCGCGCCGTCCCGCGACTCGACGACGACACGATGCCGACCCCCCGGGTGCGGCCGGCGCCCGCCGGTCCGCTGCTGCCGCCGATGCGGCGCGCCGAGGGGGCGTACGACAACCTGTACGAGACGGCCCCGATCGAGACGTACCAGGGCCGGTACGGCGACGCGTACGACGACGGCCCGTACGGCGACACGTACGACGGTGGCGACGACGCGACCGGGAACGACCCGCGCGCCCGGGCGTCCCAGCGGCACGGCGTCGACCCGGTCCGGCACGCGTACTACCCCGGCCGCCGGATGAACCTCGGGGTGGTGCTGCTGCCGCTGCGGGTGTTCCTCGGCTGCATCTCCGTCTACTCGGGCATGGGCAAGCTCTGTGACCCCGTCTACTTCGACGGCGGCGAACGCGGCTCCATGGTCAAGACCCTGCACGCCCTGCACCCCTGGCCGCCGGCCGAACCCCTGCGGGACTTCGCGCTCCAGCACCCCGTCGGCACCGGACTCACCGTCGCGTTCCTGCAGGTCGTCGTCGGCGTCCTGACCGCCCTCGGCCTGTGGCAGCGGATCGCGGCCGCCGTCGGCGCGCTGCTGTCCGCCGCGCTGATCCTCACCATCAGCTGGAAGGCCGTCCCGGCCTACGAGACCCCCGACATCATCTACCTGGCCGCCTGGTCGCCGCTGATCATCGCGGGCGCCCCGGTCTACTCCCTCGACGGCCGCCTCGCGGGCGAGGCCTGGCGCACCCTCGGGCCGCGCTCCGAGATCTGGGAACTGCGCCGCCGGGTGCTGCGCCGCGGCGCGGTCATCACCGCGATCGTCATCGGCGTCACCCTCCTCGTCGGCTCGATGCTCGGCGGCGCGGTGCGCTCCACCGAGATGGTCACCGTGCCCGGACCGGACGACGATCCGGTCAACCACCTGCCGGGCCGCCCGCTCCCGCACGAGCCCGGGGCCACCGGCACCGTCCAGCAGACCCCGCGCCTGCCGAGGCCGACGGCGACGAGTGGCGCGAGCGGGACCGGCGGCACGCAGCAGAAGAACGAGCCGGAGGCCAAGCCGAGCGAGTCGGCGCGGGGCCCCGAGCAGGGCACGCGGCAGAGCAGCCCGACGACGTCGCGGGGCGGCGGCACGGGGGCCCCGAGCCAGTCCGGCGCAGGTACGGCGGTCCCGCCGTCGTCCTCCTCGTCGACCGGTTCCGCCACCGGCGGCGGGAGCACCTCGGCGGGCGGCTCCGGCGGTACGAGCGGTGCGCCGGGCGGCGGGACCAGCGGCGGCGGCAGCGGCGCCGGCGGGTCCACGGACGGCGGCTCGTCCTCGGGCGGGGCACGCAACCCGATCGGCGGCCTGCTGGGCTGACGCCCCGGCCGCGTACGGACAAGAGGGCCCCGGGTGTCGGGAAGACACCCGGGGCCCTCGTCCATGCCCGCTGTCGGGGCTGCTGGATGTGTGCGGGGCGTGGGGAGTGCGTGGGGAGTGCCGTCAGGCGTGGGCGGCCAGCTCCCGGGCCGCCTCCGTCAGGTCCTTGGCGGTGTCGATGGCCCGCCAGTACGCGCCCTGGGGCAGCGGGAAGCCCGCGAGCCGCCGCTCGCGCGCCAGCCGGGGGAACGTCGTGCGCTCGTGGTCGCCGAGGTCCGGCAGCAGATCGGTGAACGCGGCGGAGAAGACGTACACGCCCGCGTTGATGAGGTACGGGGACGGCGGCGACTCGATGAAGTCGGTGATGTGACCGAACGCGTCGGTCTCGACGGCGCCCCACGGGATCCGCGGCCGGGCCAGCGCGAGCGTCGCGGTGGCGTCGCGCTCGGCGTGGAACTCCGCCATCTCGCGCAGCGAGAAACGGGTCCAGATGTCGCCGTTCGTCGCGTACCAGGGCCGGCCCGGCTCGGGCAGGCGCGCGGCGGCGTACTTGAGCCCGCCGCCGCGGCCCAGCGGCTCGGACTCCACCACCGTCGTCACCCGGAGCGGCAGATCGGCGCTCTCCAGCCACTCCTGGAGCACCTCGGCGAGATGGCCGCAGGAGACGACGGCGTCCGTGACCCCCTCGGCGGCGAGCCAGGACAGCTGATGGCCGATGATCGGGGTCCCGGTGCCCGGGATCTCGACCATCGGCTTGGGGCGGTCGTCGGTGTACGGGCGCAGCCGCGAACCCTGGCCGCCCGCGAGGATCACGGCCTGCGTCGGGAAGGTATGCATACCGGGAACGATATGCGGGCCCGGCGCGGCCTCAGCTCGCGCGCATGACGCCGAGCGCGAAGGAGGTGTCGCAGACCGGGCGGGAGAAGGACTGGGCGCGCGTCGGGCCGTAGTGACGGACGGCGGCGGCGCCGAGGGACCGCGCGATCGACATGCAGTGCTTGGCGAGCGACGGCCGGTTCTCCACCTCGCGCTGGAGGTGGGTCAGGGCGGTGCCGGGGTCCTTCTCCTGGAGCTCGGCCAGCAGCCGGTCGCGCAGCACGTCCTGCGGGGCGCGGGAGGCGGCCTTGGCGCCGCGGGCGGTGCCGGCGGAGGTGGTGGTGGCGGTGGCCGACGCGTCCATGGCCGACGAGGCGGTCGACGCGGTCAGCATCTGGGTCCCGTCCTGGCCCGCCCACGGAACGGCGGACACCGCGAGCGTTCCGGAGAGCACCAGCACGACGGGGAGGACGAGGGCGAGGGAGCGGCCGATACGGCGGGCAGAGTGGGTCACGGAGGCGAGCGTAGCGGCCGGTAATGATATGGCGTCATTTAGTCACCCTTGCGAGGGATCGTTCGAGGAGGCTTTTCGAATTTCGTGTTGACGCGGGGCAGTCGGCGCCGGGACGAATGGCCAGTTCTGCCGGGGTTTTCGCCAAGTCGGTATTCATGCGGGGTCATGGGTGAGGCCGTGCGCGGGATCGCGCCGACGTACGGGAACGGCCCCGCTCCCGCGGGGCGGGAACGAGGCCGTGGTGACCGTGGACCGGGCGAACCGCCCTGGCGGGCAGGCGAGTTGGCTCGGTCGGTCGACTTGAGTCGGTCGGCTCGGGTCAGTCGGCTCGGGTCAGTCGGCTCGGGTCAGTTGGAGAGACGCTCTCCGGTCGAGGTCGAGAAGACGTGCAGCTCGGCCGCGCGCGGGGTGACCTGGAGGGTCGAGCCCTTCGCCGGGACCTCGCGGCCGCCGACGCGGACCACGAGCTCCTTGTCCTCGCCGCCGACGCGGGTCGTGCCGTACACGAAGCCGTCGGAGCCCAGCTCCTCGACCACGTTGACCTGCACGGCCAGGCCGTCCTTGCTGGTGGCGCCGGCGATGTCGAAGTGCTCGGGGCGCACGCCGACGGTCACCGTGGTGTCGCCCTTGGCGGACGCGGCGGCGATGGCGTCACGCGAGACCGGCACGACGCTGGCGCCGAACTTCACGCCGCCGTCGGTGATCGGGACCTCGATCAGGTTCATGGCGGGGGAGCCGATGAAGCCGGCGACGAAGAGGTTCGCGGGCTTGTCGTACATGTTGCGCGGCGTGTCGACCTGCTGGAGCAGACCGTCCTTGAGGACCGCGACCCGGTCGCCCATGGTCAGGGCCTCGGTCTGGTCGTGCGTCACGTACACGGTGGTGATGCCGAGCCGGCGCTGCAGCGAGGCGATCTGCGTACGGGTCGAGACACGGAGCTTGGCGTCGAGGTTCGACAGCGGCTCGTCCATGAGGAATACCTGCGGCTCGCGGACGATGGCCCGGCCCATCGCGACACGCTGCCGCTGACCACCGGACAGCGCCTTCGGCTTGCGGTCCAGGTACTCGGTCAGGTCGAGGATCCGGGCGGCCTCCTCGACCTTGGCGCGGATCTCGCTCTTGTTGACGCCGGCGATCTTCAGGGCGAAGCCCATGTTGTCGGCGACGGTCATGTGCGGGTAGAGCGCGTAGTTCTGGAACACCATCGCGATGTCCCGGTCCTTCGGCGGCAGGTGCGTGACGTCGCGGTCGCCGATCCGGATGGCGCCGGCGCTGACGTCCTCCAGGCCGGCCAGCATGCGCAGCGAGGTGGACTTGCCGCAGCCGGAGGGGCCGACGAGGACGAGGAACTCGCCGTCGGCGATCTCGATCTCGAGCTGGTCGACGGAGGGCTTTTCGGCGCCGGGGTAGACCAGGGTCGCCTTGTCGTACGTGACGGAAGCCATGGTGATGTGTATCCCTTCACCGGCAGGAACGTGCCGGACGATCCGAGTAAAGGAAGGATTGAGGTCTAGTCCACCTGGGTGAACTCCGAGCGACGCTACCTGCCCCCGCCCGATCTGTCAGCAGCCGGGAGACCCTGAGATTTCCCGCCTCCGGCGCGCGGGCGTTCGTTACACTGCTTTCGCTGCCTCCTTAGCTCAGCTGGCCAGAGCACCGCTCTTGTAAAGCGGGGGTCGTCGGTTCGAACCCGACAGGGGGCTCGCATGTCAGGGGCCTGCCGTCTTCTCTACGGCAGGCCCCTGACGACTGTTTCCGACGACAACCGCTACTCGGGGGCCCGTTTCGGGGCGAGCGAGCCGTCCGTCTTGGCCATGGCCTCCCGCTGCGAGTGGTCGACCACGTGGGTGTGGACGTTCATGGTCACGGCGATCTGGGAGTGGCCCAGGATCGGCATGATCACGCGGCGAGCAGCGTCGAGGTGCCGTGCCGTACGTCGTGCGGCCGGGCCGGTCCAGTGGTGGGCCGGCGGCTCGTGCGTCCGAGGCGGGGATTTCTGCGTCACGGCGTCATCAGCGTCATATGGGCTTCTGACCCGTGGTTCTCGGTGACGCAAGGGGCGATGGCCTGTGTCACCCGTGACGGAGCGTCCGTCACCGCGTGACGCAGGTGACGAACGGTGGGCGGCGGCAAGCCGCCGAAGAGCAAGAGGAGCCGTACCGGGGCCAGAGGTTCCCTGCAGATATTGCCGCAGATCTCACCGGAGCCCGCTCGTAATGTGAGCAGCATGATTGATCACGATGTCGAAGACGTGGGCTGGGAACTCATCGGGTGGGACGGCGATGAGGCTGCGGCCCATGTCACCAGTCTGACGCGGGACGAGATCTTGAGTCTCCACACGCTCTTTCCGGAGCGTGGGGAGGATGAGCTCCTCGCCACTGCCGTGTATCCGGTCGTGCCTGAGCGCTACGCGGCCATGCGGGCCGCAGTTCCTCGGCTGGAGTTCAAGGCTGACCTTGATTACCAGCTCGGTGGATTCCGCCTGCCGTAGCTCCGGTGACCGGACCGGCCTGAAGCAGTTCCCGCTGTTCGTCCTGCGGGGGCTTGGGGCGGGTCGTCTCGATGTCAGGGGGCGGCGCGGGTGCGGCCCCGGTCGACGAGGAGGCCGCGAGGCGGTCGGAGCGGATCCTGCCGCCGGCGGGCCACCTCTTGGGCAGAGGGCGAAAGTCCTCGCCGGTGTAGAGCTGGGTGAGTTGTGCAGCCACTCGGCGGACGCCAACCGGATCCCGACTCCCGGGTCCTTGCCGGCGGCGTCCTTCAGGACGGGGGGCTTCGACATCTACGGGTTGCGTCAACGGGGTCGGTTGGGCGAGGGCGGCCACGAGCGGGTGGAGCGAGATACGGATGCTCGCTCCCAGGCCCGGCAGGCAGGATCACGCCATGTCGGCCGACGTCAGTGGATTGATCGAGTGCCGTCCGGGGGCCCGGCTGTGGGGTCTGGACGATGAGGACACGGTCTGGGAAGCGGGCATCGACCTCTTCCTGCTGAACAGGGGCAACGCCTATGACGGCCTGGCCTGCCTCTTCGGGATTCGCAACTCCTCCGGTTTCCGTCCGCTTACTGAGGACCGCGGCTTTCCGGGGGACGCGTCGGAAGGGTTGCGTCGTGAGTTCGCCGACTGCGGCGGCCACGACTGCGTGTACGGGACGACCTGGGTGACCTGGGCCGAGCTGTCCGCCACCGACTGGCAGGAGACGGACGCCTCCGGCACACGAAGCCGGGCGTCGGTCGCGGGTACCGACACAGACTGGGGTCGAGTCTGGAGCGTCATGCGCATCCTCAGTGAAGTCCACGGCGCGGAGAACGTGCGTCTCGTCGTCTGGTTCCACTGACTCAACCCCGTGCTCAAGATGGTGTCGAGCCAGACCAGCGTCCAGCAGGGGCACGCACCTACCTCGGTGGAGGTGGTGCCGGTCGTCGAGGTGCACTGCCGCTACGGCTGATCCCCCGGGCGCCACGGACAAGGTGGAGTACCCCGTTCCGGGCACGACCGTACTGGTAGGTGAATGCCAGGCCGGACGTTGGCATCGCGGGCTGCCGGGTGACCGCACAGCCCGACTCCGACGAGCCCGAAGACGAGGCTGTCCCGATCAAGCTGGTGCTCGCCTCAGCTCCGCAGGTCCGGCCAGCCGTCCCTGTTGGAGTAGCTCTCGAAGCAGTACCGGGTCGAGCGGTCCCACTCCTCGCCGGTGGCCAGCTTGTACGCCTTGTCCGGCACGTACAGCAGCCACTCGCCGTCACGCTCGCTTGAGGTGTACGGCGCGAACTTGTCGACGTCGAAGAAGACGCTCTCCCACACAGCCCGACCCGCGGCCACCACCGCGCAGCGCGCGTACAGGAACACGTCGGACGACTGAG
This sequence comes from Streptomyces laurentii, assembly GCF_040635425.1. NCBI lineage: Bacteria > Bacillati > Actinomycetota > Actinomycetes > Kitasatosporales > Streptomycetaceae > Streptomyces > Streptomyces laurentii. The sequence goes on from NZ_JBEYHT010000020.1 coordinate 104,552, forward strand.
GGAACGGACTGCCGAACCGGGCCGTCAGGTCGATTACGGGCAGGGTGCCGAACTTCTCCTGGTCCAAGCGGTAGAGCGCCTCGGCGTGACGCTCCGCGAAACCGACGATGTCGGCGATCGGACGGTGGCTCAGTTCCTCAGCGAGGCGGTGGCAGCTCTCTTGGGTGGCTTCGCCGTTCAGGGTGGCTGTCAGCGCCCAGAAGTCGGCCCATGTCATATTCACGGGCGCAGGATGGCAGGACGGTCTGACATCCACGGCTGACATCAACGACCGTGGACAGCAGCAGCCGCGCCCGGCCGGCCCCGGACAGCCCGCCCCGGGCCTGGCGGCGTGTCCCGCCGGTCTGTGGGCCGGTGTTTCACCGGCTCTCTTCGGATTTGTGTCCCGGTACGTACCGGGGTCCGGGACACTTGTGCGTTACGGGGGCGGGGCGCGGGGCGTGTGGGGTGTGTCGAGGGAGGGGTGCGGCGGATGAGTAGGCGTTCGAGTGGGCTGATCGGCGTGTGGGCCGAGGCGCAGCGGGCGGCGCAGCGTGAGCGGGAGGGGCGGCAGCGGGCCGTGCTGCGGCAGCAGCAGGACGCGGAGCGGGCGCGGCGGGCGCATGAGCGTGACGTGGCGCGGATGCAGCGGGAGCAGCGGGCGGAGTACCGGCGGCAGCGGGACGCGGACGCGCTCCGGCGGACGCGGGAGCTGGACGAGCGGGTGGCGGCGCTGGAGGGCCTGCTGGCCTCGGGGTGCCGGAGCGTGCCGCCGGTGGTGGATTCCTTGCGGCAGCGGGAGGAAGTGGCGCCGTTCGATCCGGGGCCGCTCGGTCAGCCGGTGCTGATGCCCGACGAGCGGAACTATCAGGCGCGGGCCGGCTGGGGCGGTCAGCGGGAGGCGCGGGCGCGGTTCGAGCAGGACTGGTACGCGGCGCAGGCGGCTGAGGGGCGGCGGCTGGAGCAGTTGGCGGCGTACCGGCGGCAGTACGACGAGTGGGCGGCGGCCCGGCTGGCGGAGATACGGCAGCACAACAGCGGGCTCGCCGGGATGGCGGAGGCGCTGCGGTCGGGTGATCCGGAGACGGTGGTCGAGTACTTCTCCGCGGTGCTGTACGCGTCGACGGCGTGGCCGGAGGGCTTCCCGCGGCAGGTGTCGGCGGCGTACGACCGGGGTGCGCGGGCGCTGGTGCTCGACTGGGATCTGCCGGGGTACGACGTGGTGCCGGACGTGAAGGGCGTCAAGTACCTGCCGAGTACGGATCAGGAGAAGGAGGTGGAGCGGCCGGTGACCCAGCGCCGGGCGCTCTACCGGGGCGTACTGGCGCAGTGTGTGCTGCTCGCGGTGCGCGAGCTCTTCGTGGCCGACGGCTTCGGGTCGGCCGGGGCCGGGTCGGACGGCTTCGGTTCGGACGGTTTCGGGTCGGCCGGGGGCGGCGGGGGCCGGGCGCTGGACCGGGTGGTGCTGAACGGGTTCGTCGAGGGCGTGGATCCAGCGACGGGTGTGCCGGGCCGGATATGCGTGGCGTCGGTCGCGGTGGACCGGCCGGCGTTCGACGGGCTGAACCTGGAACTGGTCGGCGCCGTGGAGTGCGTGACGGGGCCGCTGGCGGGCCGCCTGTCGGCGAAGCCGGAGGAGCGCGTCGCGGTGACGCCGCTGCTGGCACCCGAGCAGGTGGGCGCGGGCGTGGTGTCGCACGGCGACGGCGAGGAGCCGGATCTGCTGGCGATGGACCCGATCGCGTTCGAGCACCTGGTGGCCGAGCTGTTCCGGGCGCGCGGGCTGCAGGCGGTGACCACGCAGCGGTCGAACGACGGCGGCGTGGACGTACAGGCGCTGGATCCGGATCCGATCAGCGGCGGCTCGATCCTGGTGCAGGTGAAGCGGTACCGGAACACGGTGCCGCCGAGCGCGGTACGCGATCTGTTCGGGACGGTGCAGGACGCCGGGGCCAACAAGGGCGTCCTGGTGACGACGTCGAGGTTCGGCCCCGGCTCGTACGCCTTCGCCAACGGCAAGCCGCTCACGCTGATCGCGGGGACGGAACTGGTGGAGCTGCTGCGGCAGCACGGGCTGCGGGGGCGGCTCGGTACGGGCGAGCCGGCCCCCACGCTGGTGCAGCCGGTGGCGGCGCCGGTCGAGGCGGACGAGGGCTTCAACCTGCTCGGCATGGTGTGGACCGGGTCGGTCGCGCTCGACGTGTGCGCGCTGGTGTGCGCGGGCAGCCGGGTGCTCGCGGACGACTGGTTCGTGTTCTTCAACAACCCGGCGACGCCGGACGGTTCGGTGGCGATGGTGACGCCGCCGCCCGGCGACAAGGCGGCGGTACGGGTCGGCTTCGACGCGCTGCCGGCCGGCGCCGACCGGCTGGTCCTGGTCGCGGCGGTGGATCCGGAGGTGAACCCGGACGCCGACCTGGCCGGGTTCGTGGACGCGGGGATCGTGCTGCGCGACGACGCGGGCGCGGAGCTGGACCGGCTGGAGGTGTCGGACGGCCGGCCGGGCGAGACGGCGCTGGTCCTCGGGTCGTTCCGGCGCCGGGCGGGCGGCGACTGGGACTTCGTACTCGGCGGGAAGGGGTACACGGGCGGGCTCGCGCAGCTCGTGGGGGACTTCGGCATCGAAGTGGAGTGAGCCGGGCGGAGGCGCGGTGCGCGACGAGGAGAGCCGCGCGAGCCCCGCGCCCGGGCGGCCCGCGGAAGCACCGTGCCCCACCGGACTCCGACCGGTGGGGCGGCGGTGCGCCAGCGCCCCGAGAGGTCAGCGGCCCGAGAGGCGGTTCGCGACGGTCGCGATGCGGTCCGTGGCGGTCGTACGGGACGTGGCCTCGCGGCGGTCCGCGGCGCGGAAGGCCGCGTACATGGTCTGCACGCCGAGCCAGCGCAGCGGCTCCGGCTCCCACTTGCGGACGCGGTGGTTCACCCAGGGCAGGGCGGTCAGTTCGGTCGGTCCGGTCTGTCCGGAGTCCTGCTGGATGAGGTCGCGCAGGGTGCGGGCGGCGAGGTTGGTGGTGGCGACGCCGGAGCCGACGTAGCCGCCCGCCCAGCCGAGGCCGGTGGAGCGGTCGAGGGTGACGGTGGCGCACCAGTCGCGCGGCACGCCGAGGACGCCGGACCAGGCGTGGGCGATGCCGACGCCCGCGAGCTGCGGGAAGAAGCGGACCAGGATGTCGCGGAGGGCGTCGACGGTCTGCGGCTGGGTGCGGCCGTCGTTGTCGGTGCGCGAGCCGTAGCGGTACGGGACGCCCCGGCCGCCGAGCGCGATGCGGCCGTCGGCGGTGCGCTGGGCGTACATGTAGGCGTGGGCCATGTCGCCGAGGGTCTCCAGGCCGTCCCAGCCGATGGAGTCCCACTGGGCGTCGGTGAGCGGCTCGGTGGCGATCATCGAGGAGTTCATCGGGAGCCAGGTGCGGCGCTGGCCGGAGAGGGACGCGGTGAAGCCCTCGGTACAGCGCAGGACGTACGGCGCGCGGACGGTGCCGTACGGGGTGACTGCGTGCTTCGGGCGGATCTCGGTGACGGGCGTGGACTCGTGGATCGTGACGCCGAGCGCTTCGACGGTGGCGGCGAGGCCCTTGACGAGCTTGACGGGGTGGAGGCGGGCGCCGTGCGGGGTCCAGCTGGAGCCGACGGCGCCGGTGACGCGGACGCGGGCGGCGGTCTCGCGGGCGCCGTACAGCTCGCGGTCCTTCTCGCCGAAGGCGGCCTCGACGGTGTGGAAGTCCCGGAGGCGGGCGAGCTGGGCGGGGGAGAGGGCGACTTCGAGGACGCCGCCGCGGTGGATGTCGGCGTCGATGCCCTCGGCGGCGCAGACGTCGACGACCTCGGTGACGGTGTCGTTCATGGCCTGCTGGAGGCGGACGGCGGCGTCGTGGCCGTGCAGGCGGGCGTAGCGGTCGCGGCCGGCGATGCCGTTGTAGAGCCAGCCGCCGTTGCGGCCGGAGGCGCCGTAGCCGCAGAAGGAGGCTTCGAGGACGGTGATGTCGAGGAAGGGGACGGCCTTCTTGAGGTAGTACGCGGTCCAGAGGCCGGTGTAGCCGCCGCCGACGATGCAGACGTCGGCGGTGGTGTCGCCGGGCAGCGGTTCGCGGGGCGCGGAGGCGCCTTCCTGCGCGTACCAGAACGATATGCCGCCGTTGACCGTGCCGTTGGCCGTGCCGTTGGCCGTGCTGCGCGTGCTCATCTTCCATCCCTCTTCCGGGTGCGTGGGCGGGAGGTTACCCGGGGCCCGGGGCCGGTGGATACGGCTGATTCCGGGGAGCGGGTGGGGAGCTTCGGGGGTGCGGATTTCGTTGTCCCGGTGGATGGGTTCCCAGGGGGTTCACGAGCCGTGTGAGGAAGGGGAGTTGATCGGATGATCGAGGTTCCGGCGGCGCTGGCGGCGTCCCAGGAGAAGTACAACGGTGCGGCGGGGCGGGCGTTCATCGCGGCGCTGCCGCGCCGGGCGGAGGAATTCGTCGAGCGGTGGGGGCTGCGGGTGACGGGGCCCTCGATGCACGGGGTGGCGTCGCTGGTGCTGCCCGTGGAAGTACGGACGGAGGGGATCGCGGCGGCGGTCAAGTTCCAGCTGCTCGACGAGGAGAGCGAGGGCGAGCCGGTCGCGTTGCGCGCGTGGGGCGGGAACGGGGCGGTCCGACTTCTGGCATATGACGACCCGACGGGCACCATGCTGCTGGAACGGGCGGACGAGAAGCGGCACTTGTCGACGCTCACGGACGCGCGCGAGGCGGTACGGATCCTCGCGGACGTCCTCGCCCGGCTGGTCGCCCTGCCCGCGCCGGCCGGGCTGCGCGGCCTCGGGGACATCGCCGCGGCGATGCTCGCGCGGACGCCGGAGGCCGCGGCGGGCCTCGCGGACCCGGCGGAGGCGGCGCTGCTGCGGGACTGCGCGTCGGCCGTACGGGAGGTGGTGGGCGAACCGGGCGACCGGCTGCTCCACTGGGACCTGCACTCCGACAACATCCTGGCCTCCGCGCGCGAGCCCTGGCTGGCCATCGACCCCAAGCCGCTGGCCGGCGACCCCGGCTTCGACCTGCTGCCGGCGCTGACGAGCCCGTGGGACCCGGGCCCCCTTCCGGACCCGGCCGAGACCCGGTGGCGTTTCGACCTGCTGACCGAACGCCTCGGTCTGGACCGGGCCCGGGCGCGCGCCTGGACGCTCGGCCGGGTGCTGCAGAACGGGCTCTGGGATGTCGAGGACGGGGCCGCCGCGCTCGACCCGGCGCAGGTGTCCATCGCGCGAAACATGCTGGCCAGGGCAGGGTGAGGGAGTGCAGTCTGTCCCCATGATCCGTACCGCCACGCCTGCCGACGTCCCCGTCATCCACGACATGATCTGCGATCTCGCCGCGTACGAGAAGGCGCTGCACGAGGTCCGTGCCACGCCGGAACAGCTGCGGGAGGCCCTCTTCGGAGAGCACCCGGCCGCGTTCGCGCACATCGCCGAGACCGACACGGGCGAGGTCGCCGGCTTCGCGCTGTGGTTCCTCAACTTCTCGACCTGGCGTGGGGTGCACGGCATCTACCTGGAGGACCTGTACGTCCGTCCGGAGCTGCGCGGCGGCGGTCACGGCAAGGCGCTGCTGACGGAGCTGGCGCGGATCTGCGGGGAGCGCGGGTACGAGCGGCTGGAGTGGTCGGTCCTGAACTGGAACGCGCCGTCGATCGCCTTCTACGAGTCCCTGGGTGCCCGCCCGCAGGACGAGTGGACGGTCTACCGGCTGACGGACGACGCGCTGGCCTCGCTGGGCGCGGGAGCCGGCGCGGTCGCGTAGCGGCGGTTGTAGAGGGGGCGTGAGGGTCTTTCCCGGGCCGGAGCCGGCCGTATGACGGTCTGATCCCGACGCCCCGACGCCCCGACGCCCCGACGCCCCGACGCCCCACGGCTAGTGCCGCATCAGGCAACCTTCGCCTCTCGTGACGAGTCGCCCGGTCGCTGCGGTTGGCAGCTCCGGGCGATCAGAATGATCACGTGGCTGAA